>NZ_WVRJ01000006.1:0-282427 GCF_013110855.1 Ruegeria sp. HKCCD4884 | reverse complement strand
TCAGCAATCGCCCTCGCAGCACTCGTTATCTATTGGCTATGAGTCCTGACCCTAGGTTTGCTGGTGACAACAACACTGGCAAGTAAAGCAACAAGCCAAGACAAAAACCAATTCCGCAAATCCCTTGGAATATGAGCCTGCGACGCCGGTCACTTTCAATCGAAGCCGCGGACAGTGGAACTCAAAACGGCCAAAAGAAATAGGCAAAGAAGAGAAACGTCAACGCAGCTGCCGAAGAAGGGTTCGCCGACGGGTTATCAATGGAAACCCACAAAAAGCCTTCGGACAATTGCTGAATTCCAAAGAAAAGTGGAAAGCTGGCTAGCGGAAGAAATCGTTCGCTCATTTGCAACGCCAAACGTATCGTAAGACCACTGCAGGCTATGATTGCTGCACCGGCTACAAAACTGGCTTGTGATGAGAAACACAAGCTTAGACCACCTTTACCGTTTTAAATAGCTGAAGTACGTTGAAGCAAAGAAAACTTTTCATTCCGAAGTACTAGCTTGTGCTGGCTAAAGGCGGCATTGTCTGTTGTCTGGCCAACTATTTAGGAAACGGTGCTGTCAGGTAAATCCGGACCAGTCAAATCGGACCAACCAGCGGAATGTTTGTCGTTCTGCACCGACGATCTCAGCGACACTGCGAAGAAGTTGGTTAAAAAGTTAAGTGTCTCTATGTTTTCTTCCGACATACCAAGGAATGCCGATAGCCTGCACCACGCGGATTTTCGGGCTCGTCTTTTGACCTTCTTCCCCATGCTGTTTGTCTTGACCAACGAAATCGCTCCGGCCTTGAGTTTTTGCAAAGACCGTATTCACACCATTGTTCAAAAGGGTTTTTACGAGTGATTGAGCGCGGTGAAACCTGTGTTTTCCTGCAGGCTCACGACCTCTCATGAGAGATCCGAAGATCGAAATTAAGGCAAAGATTAAGGAATGTGGGCACAAGAAACTCATCGATGACAAGTTCTGGTAATAGTTATGCCAATATCGCTATCTATTACTGCATCATCCTGCCGATCTGTTGACTAGTCCGGTTTTAATGAGGGGGTATCTCGGCAGGGTTAGGGGGATGCCCGCTCTGGTCCGTTTTGGACCGGGTAAGTGCGGCATCCCCTGCCGTATCGGACAGCAGAATTCTTACGTAAACGGTACTCAGTCGATCTTGTTGCGCTGCGCGTGCGGTGTGACGCCAAAGCTGGACCGGTACACACGCGAAAAATGGCCGGGGTTTTCGAACCCGCAGGCAATTGCGATCTCAGTGACCGAGGCCTCGGTTTGCAGCAGCAGCTTCTGAGCCCGCTCCAACCGCATCTCCATAAAATACTTCTTGGGTGACGTATTCAGATACTTCCCGAACAACCTTTCAAGCTGCCGAGTGGAAATTCCAAGCTCTTCGGCAATGAAAGACGGTGAGACGGGGGTTTCTATACTGTCCTGCATGATGTTGATCGCCTTGGCGAGATGCGCGTTACGCATGCCATTGCGTGATTGCAGCGATACCCGCTGTTTCGCCGTTGCATTGCGCACCGCATTGTAAACCATCTGATCGGCCACATCGATTGCCAGCTCTTCGCCATGGTCACGCTCGATCAGGTGAAGCATCAAGTCTGCCGTTGCAGTACCGCCGGACGCGGTAATGTGCTTTTCGTCAGCCACAAACACGCTGCGGACCAGATTAACTTCGGGAAACGCTTCCATGAAAGCGTCATGGTATTCCCAGTGGATCGCGGCCTGCATACCGTCCAGAAAACCGGCCTCGGCCAATACCCAGGCACCCGAGCAAAGGGCCCCGATCGGTGTGCCGCGGGCGCGTTCGCGTCGCAGGGTAGCCAGCAAAGGGCGCGTGACATGCTTGCGCATACGGATACCCGACAGAACAAAAAGCTGATCACATTTGGTCAGTTTTTCCAGTCCGGAATGCACCAATGTGACTGACCCGTTGGAACACACCGCTTGTTCGCCCTGCTCGGACACGAAGTTCCAGCTATAAAGGTCTTCCCCGCTTACAAGGTTTGCAATGCGCAGCGGTTCGACCGCGCATGAGAATGCGAGGTGCGAGAACTCTTCAACCAAGACAAATGTGATGTGCCGCGTTTTTGGCATGAGTTGTACCGTTTTGAAATTGGGGCAGCGCCCAAATGTGAGTCTATTTTGCAGGCGCCCATGCTGCACGAAAATTTTTTGTATACAAGTTGTATTTTGTTAGAATACATAACAGCCACCGCGCACGATTCGAGCGCAGCGCAAAAAGAACGGATTCAGGGAATGAAAGACGAAGCCAAATCGCGTAAAGCCGCGTTACAAGAGCATCTGAAAACATCCATCCTGACGCTGCGCCTGCAGCCAGGCACAGATCTGGACGAAGCGCATTTGTCCGACGAATTTGGTCTGTCACGCACACCGCTGCGCGAGGTCTTCAGGCAATTGGCCGGAGAAGGCTATCTTGACCTGCGAACAAACCGCAGCGCACGGGTATCCGAGATGTCGTATACCACGCTGCGTGATTTCTTCCTCGCTGCCCCAATGGTGTACGGCGCAATCCTGCGTCTGGCGGCGGTGAACGCTCGCCCTGCGCAAATCGAAGCCCTTAAAGACGCACAGCAAGCGTTCAAAACGGCGCTGCGCAAGGGCTCTGGCGAAGACCGAGCACTGGCCAACAACCGTTTTCACGATGTGACCGGCGAAATGTCCGGAAATGTCTACCTTCTGCCGTCGTTCAACCGACTGCTGATCGATCACGCAAGGATCGGCATGACGTTTTACCGCCCGCAAAGCGGTGAAATGTCGGAAAACCTGTCTCTTGCCAGCCAACAGCACGACGCGATCATCGCAGCCATCGAAGCGCGGGATGAAGTCGCTGCTGCGAAGCTAGCCGAAGATCACTGGAACCTGTCACGCGATCAAATTGAAATATTCGTGATGCCTGACGCGCTGGATGTCCCAATGGGCGTCCCGCCCCTTTCGAAACCTGTATGAGGACGGAATGAACCCGATTTTCAAGTTTGAGGGTATCTATACCCCTGTGGTCACGCCCTATCACGACGATAGCAGCGTGAACTGGGACGCCCTGTCCGACGTGATCGAATACCTGATCGAGAACGGCGTGCATGGTCTGATCTCCGGCGGATCGACCGGTGAAAACTATGCCCAGACCGTGGAAGAACGGCTGGAGCTGGCCAAATTCACTCATGAGAAGCTGAACGGCAGACTGCCGTTGGTGGTTGGCACAGGCGCGATGCTAACGTCGGACTCGATTGCTTTGGCATCGGGCGCACGTGAGATTGGCGCAGATGCGATCCTGCTGGCCAGCCCACCCTACTCGGTGCCGACCGACCGGGAAAATGCGCTGAACGCGTTAGCCATCGACAAGGCCGCCGATCTGCCCGTAATGCTTTACAACTATCCCCACCGCACCGGCACGATGATGGGAGAGGAGTTCCTTGACCGTGTAGGCCGCAGCCGAAACTTCTGCGGCATCAAGGAAAGCTCGGGCGATATTAACAGGGTGCACCTGTTGGCGCGGGACTATCCTCACATCCAGCTGGGCTGCGGAATGGACGACCAGGCGCTAGAGTTCTTCGCCTGGGGCGCACCGTTCTGGGTCTGTGGCGGGTCGAACTTCCTGCCTGCCGAGCATGTGGCGCTTTACAATGCCTGCGTGATTGAGGGGAATTTCTCCAAAGGTCGGCGGATCATGTCGGCCATGATGCCGCTGATGCGGGTGTTGGAACAGGGAGGAAAGTTCATCCAGACCATCAAGCATGGCGTGACTATGAACGGGATCGATGCGGGCGCCATGCGGCCTCCGCTGAAGGGTCTGAACAAAGACGACAAACGCGCGTTGGAACAGGTGACGCGTGTGCTCAAGAAGACAATCGCTGACATTGTGGCTGAGGGGTAAGAGACATGGATCTGCTGACACAGGACGAATACAAATCCATCGCCGCAGGCTTGACGCTGCCCACAGGCGCTTTCATCGACGGTGCATTCCGTCCTGCGATTTCGGGTGAGACCTTTGAGACAGTGAACCCAGCCACTGGTGCCAAACTGGCGGATATCGCGTCTTGCGGCGCGGCGGATGTGGACTTTGCTGTCGAAAAGGCGCGCGAGGCGTTTGACGATGGCCGTTGGTCCAAGCTTCATCCGAGCGAACGCAAAGATGTGCTGATCCGGTTGTGCAAACTGATGACCCGCAATGCGCGCGAACTGGCGGTGATGGAAAGCATCGACAGCGGTAAGACCATCTTTGATTGCGAAACCGTGGACGTGCCCGAGACGATCCACTGCCTGAAATGGCACGCCGAGGCGATTGACAAGATTTACGATCAAGTCTCGCCCGCCAGCGACG
This sequence comes from Ruegeria sp. HKCCD4884, assembly GCF_013110855.1. Lineage (NCBI taxonomy): Bacteria > Pseudomonadati > Pseudomonadota > Alphaproteobacteria > Rhodobacterales > Roseobacteraceae > Ruegeria > Ruegeria sp. HKCCD4884. The sequence continues at coordinate 278,074 of NZ_WVRJ01000006.1, read as the reverse complement.
ATCACATCGCCATGGTGGTGCGCGAACCAATTGGCGTTGTCGGCCTGGTGCTGCCCTGGAACTTCCCGCTGCTGATGCTGGCGTGGAAAATCGGGCCTGCTCTGGCGGCGGGCTGTTCGGTCGTGGTGAAACCCGCGACTGAGACAACGCTGACCGCCCTGCGAATGGCTGAGCTGGCGATGGAGGCTGGCCTGCCGCGCGGCGTTCTGAACATCGTTCCGGGCGGCGGCGCAGAGGTTGGTGAACCCATCGGGCGGCATATGGACATCGACATGGTCTCCTTCACAGGCTCGACCGTGACCGGCAAACGGTTCCTGACCTATTCCGCCGAAAGTAACGCCAAAGAGGTGGTGCTGGAGATGGGCGGTAAAAACCCGGCCATCGTCATGGATGACGCTGAAAACCTCGACCGAGTGGCCGCGCATGTCGTCAACGGCGCGTTCTGGAACATGGGCGAGAACTGCTCGGCCTCTTCCCGACTGATCGTGCACAAGGATGTGAAGGCCGAGTTGCTGGAGCGTATCGCGCATCATGCCAAACAGTGGAATATCGGCGACCCGCTGGACCCGGAAACCCGCATGGGCGCGCTGGTAAGCGAAGGGCATTACAACAAGGTCTGCGGTTATCTGGATCAGGCCGAGAGCGTGGTGATCGGCGGTAAAGCCGACAAAGGCTTTGTCGAGGCTACGGTGGTCGAAGTACCCGGCAATGATGCAACTCTGGCGCGGGAAGAGATCTTCGGCCCGGTTCTGTCGGTGATCGAAGTGTCAGGCTTTGACGAAGCCATCAAGATCGCCAATGACACCGATTATGGCCTGTGTGCCTCGATCTTCACGGCCAATGCCAAGCATGCCATACGCGGTGCGCGGGCCATTCGGGCGGGCACTGTGACGGTTAACAGTTTTGGCGAAGGCGACATCACCACGCCGTTTGGCGGCTACAAGCAGTCTGGCTTTGGCGGTCGCGACAATTCGGTCCACGCCCATGATCAGTACACCCAGTTGAAAACCATCTGGATCGATCTGGCCGATGACGCAGACGAGGCCGTGGATTGACGCGGTTCGAGGCCAAAAGACTACCCCGGCAGACAGGTCCGGCGGGATGGAATGCCATCCTGCCGCCTCAGACACCTCTGCCGGAGCTGGACAAGGACCTGACCGCCGAAATCACCATTGTCGGCGGTGGGTTTGCCGGGCTCAGCACCGCGCGGCGTCTGCATCAACTGGATCCGTCACTCAAGATCGTTCTGCTGGAAGCGGGCCGATTTGCGGATGGCTCTGCGGGGCGGAATTCGGGCTTCATGATCGACCTGCCCCATGATCTGGCCTCGGACAACTATGCGGGCGATGCGTTAGAGGCGGATCGTGCTGCCATTGCGTTGAACCGCAAGGCCATAGCTTTTGCGACCGACGTAGCCTCGGAACGTGCTCTGCCGCAAGAGATGTTCGACCCTTGCGGTAAGTACAATGCCGCTGCCACCAGGGCGGGCGACGCGCATAACCGCGAATTCGCTCAGCACCTGACGAAACTGGGCGAGCCGCATACGCTCTATGACCAGCAGCAGATGCAAGAGATCACGGGCAGCCCACACTACACCTCGGGGCTTTACGCGCCGGGTACAGTGATGATCCAGCCCGCAGCCTATGTGCGGGCGCTTTCAGCCCAATTGGCTGAACGGATTGACGTGTTCGAGAACTCGCCCGTCACCAGTTTCGAAAAGCAGGGCGCAGGCTGGGTGGTCAACACTGCCAAAGCCAGGGTCAGCACCGGGCGGATCATTCTGGCAAATAACGGCCATCTCGAAAGCTTTGGATTCTACCAACGACAATTGATGCATATCTGCCTTTACGCCTCGATCTCGGCCCCGCTGACCGAGGCACAGATCAAGACGCTAGGCGGTCAATCGCGCTGGTCGGTAACACCGGCCGATCCGATGGGCACATCGGTACGGCGCATTTCCGGCAGCTACGGCGATCGCATCCTGATCCGCACCGGTTCCAGCTTTCATCCAACGATCGAAACCAGCGCGACGCGGATGCGCAATGCTGGCCGGGTACATGACCGCAAGTTCAAGGAACGCTTCCCGCACCTGCCAGGCGTCAAGATGGAGCACCGCTGGGCCGGAATGCTCTGCCTTAGCCGAAATGGGTCCGCAGCGTTTGGTGAGCTTGAAAACGGCGTATTTTCTGCCTGCTGTCAAAATGGTCTTGGCATCGCCCGAGGGACCCTGCAGGGCATGGGTATCGCGGAACTGGTGATGCAGGGCGGGTCGGAAATCGCGGATCACTTTCTGGCGCAGCCGGACCTTCCGCGCCTGCCGCCCGAGCCATTCGCATCGCTTGGGGCAAACAGCTACCTGTTCTGGAAAGAATGGCGATCCGGCAAGGAATGATGTGTCGGCGTCAGGGCAAGCTGAGCTTGGCCATACGCCCGCCATCCACCGTGTAAACCTGCCCGGTAATAAAACCCGCATCTGCTGACGCCAGAAAGGCGACGAGCGCTGCAACCTCTTCGGGTTGCCCGGTCCGGGCCACAGGGTGGATTTTGGCAACGTCACGACGAAATGCAGCGGGATCGGGCATGGATTCAATGAAATCCTCGTTCAGATCGGTATCGATCCATCCGGGTGCCACCGCGTTGCAGCGGATACCTTCGGCCCCGTGATCCACGGCGACGGCGCGGGTCAGACCATGCAGACCCGCTTTGGACGCACAATAAGCCGCGTGACCGGGATTGCTGCCCAAACCTTCAATAGACCCGGTGTTGACGATGCTGCCACGGGTTTGACGCAGATGCGGCAGCGCGGCTTTGATCATCAGGAACGGTGCGGTCAGGTTGACCGTGAGATTGCGATGCCAATCCTCAAGGCTCATGTCTTCGACCAAGGCTTCCTGCATTATACCCGCGTTGTTGATCAATACATCCAGGCGCCCAGCATCAGAGACCACTTCATTGACTACCTGTGCAGGGCTGGCGGGGTCGTTGAAATCCGCTGCGATGCCTTGAAACTGGCTGTCTTCTCCTCGTTGCGCGGTAAAGACCTGCGCGCCTTCATCCCGCAACCTACGGGCAATGGCCTGACCGATACCGCTGCGCCCGCCTGTGACCAGCGCCACTTTTCCCTCGAACCGCTTCATGAAACGGGCTTTCCTCCGTTGACCTCAACCAGCGTACCGCAAACATAACGCGACGCGTCCGAGACGAGGAACATGATGACGTCTGCAATATCCTCGGGCTCGGCGATGCGGCCCAGCGGCACGGTCTGGCCCAGCTCGGCCACGGCCGTATCTGGATCAAAGCCGCGCTTTTCAAAACCTGAGCGCAGCATAGGCGTATTCACCTCATTCGGGCACACAGCGTTGATGCGGATACCCTGATGGGCATGGTCCATACCCATACATTGGGTCAGGGACGCAATGGCCGCTTTGGTCATGCAATAAACGGCGTGATTGGGACCGGGGCGCAGCCCCCAACAAGACGCGGTGTTAACGATAGCGCCCCCTCCTGTTTCAGCCATGATCGGGATCGCCGCGCGACAGATACGAAACGGGGCTTCGACATTGACGCCCAGTGACAACGACCAATCCGCATCCGACGTGTCAGTGACAGACCCGCGTGTGATGACACCTGCGTTGTTGATCACGATATCGAGCCCGCCCAGCGCAGCCGCCGCGGCCTGGGGCAATTGGTCGGCATAGTCTGGATCAAGCAGATCGCCGGGCAGATGCGCCTCGGCCTCAATGCCATCGATCGACCGGTCCGCAACCGCGACCCGCGCACCAGCTTCGCGCAAACGCTCAACGATTGACGCCCCGATGCCTCCTGCCGCACCAGTGACCAAAGCCGATTTTCCATTCAGGTTCATGAGATCATCCACAGTTAGAACGACGCAATAGGGGTGCCGAATTGACCTTCATCAGGCACCACACCCAGCCCCGGCCCGTTTGGTAACGCCACATGTCCGCCTTTGATCTGGATTCCATTTTCAGGATCATAGTTGCCTTCGATATAAGGCGCGGCAAGCCAGACGCCTTCCAACAGATCGGGCCGAACCGTTGCACCGACATGAGTGCAGGCCGCAGCGATGATATCCCCACCCCAGCTGTCATCGCAGGTGTGCGGAAGGTTTCGGGCTTCGCAAATGTCGCGGAAAGCGCGCATGGGGTTCAACCCGCCGATCCGAGTGACTTTCATCCCGAACCCATCGACCAGACCGATCCCTGCTGCCGAGATCACAGTGTTCAGACTGGTGCTGTTTTCGTCCATGTAAATGCCGTGCGTGACCTGAGGCCGGATCTTCTGCAAATCCTCCATGGTGTTGCAGGGCTGTTCCATGATGAACGGAATTTCAGGGCATTCGCGGCTGACGCGCAAAGCGTCGCGCGTGGTCCAGCCCCGATTGCCATCCACAGCCAGACGTGTACCCGACCCTTTGACAACGTCCCAGACCTTGCGGATGGTTTCGATGTCGATCTCAACCGGGCGGCCCCCGACCTTGATCTGTAAACGCGGGTAGCCTTCGGCCATCTTTTCGGCGGCCAGACGGGCAATATCGTCCGGCGCACCAACGCCAGTGGCATAATAGGACGGCACCGTGTCTGTGGTTGCTCCGCCCAGCAGATCGCAGACAGGAACGCCCAGATGTTTGCCCAACACATCATGAACTGCGATATCGATTGCTGCTTTGGCATAAGCGTGCCCGTTCAGCAGCCCATCCATCTGGCGATGCAAGGTTAGCGGAAGTGCTTCGGTTCCGATCAGGCCGGGGGCCATTTCGAGCAATGCAGCGCGGGCGCCTTTTGCGTGTGCCTCAGCATATGTCGGGCCAACCGGGCAAGTTTCGCCCCAACCCACCAGACCATTATCCGCAACAACTTTGACCAGAGTAGTATCCAGCGACCAAACCTGTGCGTTGGCCATAGTGTAGGGTCCGTTTTTAACCGGCAGGTCGTAGCTGTAGATATGGAGTTCGGCGATCTTCATGTTTCTCTGCTTGTCCTGAACGAAAAAGGGCCCACCCGGATTGCGGGCGGGCCAGTACGGGGAAATTGTATCAGTAGGTCTGGTTCAACTCATCCGCCGCCGGGATTTCCCTTTCGCGGCGCGCGATATAGTCGAGAAGCGCCTCGTTTTTGGCTTCGTCCAGTTTTGGCTCTTGGTACTCGGCCAGCAGTTTTCGTGCGTGCTTCAAGGCGCGTTCGGTGATTTCCACTTCGCCCTCAGCCACCCATTGTTCGATCGAGTTGTTGTCAAAGAGTTCAGGCATAAAGAACGCCGTCTGGAAATTGTCCTGCGTGTGCGGATGGCCAAGGTAGTGACCACCAGGGCCTACATCGGGAACCGCCGCAAGCGCCTGATCAAAATCGTGCCACTTCGGGCCTTCCGCCATGCGGTAAGCCATCGCGCATTGTTCGGCATCCACCACGAACTTGGCGACTGAACAGTGCATGCCCGCCTCATTCCAGCCTGCCGAATGCCAGATATAGTTGGCTCCGGCGTGGATAACAGCGCTGAGCGTTGTGGCGGATTCGTATCCCGCTTGCGCGTCAAACGTCTTAGCCCCGCCCAACGTGTTCGAAGTGCGCCACGGCACGTCGTAATACCGCGCCATCTGACCGATCATGAAATTCATCAAGCTGATTTCTGGCGTTCCCGCCATGGGCGCACCGGATTTCATCGACACGGTCGACAGGTAGTGCCCCCAGATCGCAGGTGCACCCTTGCGGATCACCTGTGTGTAGGCCAGCGCCGACAACGCCTCGGCTGTCAGCTGCGCTACGGTCGCGGGCACCGACGCGGGTGTGTTCGCACCACCCAAAACGAAGGGCGAGCACAAAACCGGCTGGTTGCGTCGGCTAAAGGCACGCATCGCGCCCAGCATGGTTTCATCCCACACCAGAGGGCTGTTGCCGTTGCAGTTGCCGGTGGTGACAGGATGGTCGTCGATAAAGCCTTCACCGAACAGGATATCGCACATATCCATCACATCCTCGGCATTCTTGGGCGAGGTGGTCATGCCCATGAATGTCTTGTCCGAGTACTTCATCGACGAATAGGTGATGCGCAGATGCCGCTGGCTGATCGGGTGATCATAAGGCTCGACAATATGGTGAGCCGAGCTGTGCAGCGCAGGCATCATGTGCGAAAGCTTATGGAACATCGCCAGATCATCCAGCGTCGGGTTCCGCCGCACGTCATCCAGATCGCGCAGGAAAGGCGCGCCGGTCATCGGAACAAAGATCGAATGCTTGCCACCCAGCGCAAGGTTCTTTTGCGGGTCGCGCGCATGATAGGTGAACTGCGCCGGGATCGTCGAGATCAGCTCGCGCACCATGTTGCGGTCCAGATAGACCAACTCTCCGACAACCTTGGCACCGGCTTTCTTCCAATCTTCCAGAGCGATAGGGTCGCGGAACTGAACGCCGACGTTTTCCAGAATGTCCATTGCGGCGTTGTCGATGCGTTCGACCTGACTTCCGTCCATGACTTCGCAAACGGGAATGCCTCGGGTCAGGCCCGGCAGCATGGCAAAGTTTGGAGCGGTACGTTGGGCGCGGCGGGCAGAGCGTCCACCGGACCGTGCAGCTGTGCGAGTAGTCAAAGGGCAATCCTCCAATTTTCACACAAACTGGCGGATTCGCAGAGCCGTCACCTCTCTGATTGCGATATGTGCTTGCAGGAAGCGACACGTGCCACATCCCAGGATTTTCGTGCGCACGCAGCGCAAGTGAACCTTTGGTTACCTTTCGTTAAGTAACCTGCTTCACTGTCAAACAGGTGCATACATCTGCAACACGTACCCGTATGGTTGTTTCAGGAGGGGCGCAGAAATGCACCAAACGACGGAAATGCTGATCATCGGCGCCGGTTTTTCAGGGCTGACCATGGCGCTTGAGGCCCGCAAACGTGGCCTCTCCGATATTGCGATTCTGGAAAAGGCCGATGATATCGGTGGCACGTGGCGCGAAAATACCTATCCCGGCGTGGCCTGTGATGTGCCCTCGCACCTTTATTCCATGGCCACCCATCCGAACCCGCACTGGAGCCGTGCTTATGCCGGGGGTGCCGAAATTCAGGCCTACCTGAAAGACGTCGCGCGACAAGAGGGGCTTTATGATCTGTGCCATTTCGGGCGTGAACTGAAGTCGGCCAGATGGAATGGCGGCCGCTGGCACGTTGAAACCGTCGATGGGGATCTATGGTCGGCCCGGTTTCTGGTATCTGCAATTGGGGCCTTGCATCATCCGAGTATTCCGAATCTTCCGGGCGCAGAAAGTTTTCCCGGCCCCAGTTTTCACTCGGCCCAATGGGACCACCAAGTGGATCTGACGGACAAAGAGATTGCAGTTGTAGGCACCGGGGCGTCGGCTGTGCAATTCGTGCCTGAAATTGTCAAACTCGCACGCCATGTCACCATCTTTCAGCGCAGCGCGCCATACGTGATGCCGCGTCCGGATGGCCCGATCGCGCCGTGGGTACGCAAGCTATACGCCCGCATTCCTTTGTTGCCACGTATCAGACGCAAGCTGATTTTCATGTTTTTTGAGTTCCGTCACCGCGTGTTCCGGGGCGAAGAGCGGGCGATGAATTTTGCTCTGAAGATGTGGCGAAAATCGCTGGAAACCGCGATCACCGACCCAGAGGAACGGCGCGTTCTGACACCTGACTACCAGATCGGCTGCAAACGCATTCTCAGCTCGAATGACTGGTACCCTACGCTCGCCCGCGACAATGTCAGCGTCATACCGCAGGGTGTGGCCCGTATCGCCGGGGATAAAATCATGGCAGCGGACAGGACTGAGGTCCGGGCTGATGTGCTGATCTGGGGCACCGGCTTTCACGTGACCAATGTGGTTGAGCGGCTGGACATCACGGGCTCTGACGGACTGACACTGCGCAAGGCATGGGCAAACGGCATGAACGCTCATCTGGGCACATCGGTCGCAGGATTTCCCAATTTCTTTGTTTTGCTGGGTCCGCATACAGGTTTGGGCCACAACTCGGTCGTGTTGATGATCGAAGCGCAGGTCGAGCACATCGGTCGACTCCTTAGCGAGATGAAGCACAAAGGGTTTTCCGCTATCACACCTGACAAAACGAAACAGGCGGGCTTTACGCAGGAAATGGCGGATCGTCATGCCGACAGCGTCTGGCAGTCCGGGGGTTGCACCTCGTGGTACATTGACGCGGACGGTAGGAACACGACTCTTTGGCCGGGAACTGTTGGCGAATTTCAAAAACGCATGGCACAGTCAGGGCTGGAGCAATACATTCCCGTTGGACCCGGAGATAGCTAAATGACAATTGTTCTAAGTCTGATCGCAGCTTTTATCGCCTTTCTTCTGGCCATGGCTTTGTGGACCCGAAAGATAATGCGTCAGGGTCTGAAAACCGTGCCACAGCTGGGTCAGATTGTGCCCGTTCAGGGCGGCAGCATTCACTTTGTGGAAAAGGGCGATCCCAACGCACAAACCATTGTCATGATTCACGGCCTCGCCGGTCAGTTACAGCACTTCACGTATGCGCTGGTGGATCAACTGTCAGAGGAATATCACGTCATAGCGCTGGATCGGCCCGGATGCGGGTACTCGACACGAGACAAGGCAGAACTGGCACATTTACCGCAACAAGCCGCAATGATTGCCGAATTTCTGGAGACTAAAGGCGTGGATCAAGCCGTACTGGTGGGACACTCGCTGGGAGGCGCGGTGTCACTGGCACTGGCTTTGGATCATCCCCAGCGGGTGTCCGGCCTGGCTTTGTTGGCCCCGCTGACGCATAGGCTGCCTGAAACGCCGGTGATCTTCAAACCGCTCGAGATCCGGACAGAATGGCTGCGTAGCCTGATCGCCAACACGATCGCTGTGCCCATGGCCTCAAAAACAGCACCACACAGTCTGGGCGTGGCCTTTGGGCCGGAAACCCCACCGGATGACTTTCTGGACCGTGCAGGTGGCGCGCTTGGGCTGCGTCCTTCGGCATTTGTCACCGCCTCGCAGGATGTCATAGGATTGGATGCCAGCTGCGATGCACAGGTGGCCAGGTATCCCGAGCTGTCTGTGCCGGGGGGTATCCTCTACGGTCGTCAGGACGCGCTCCTGTCTCCGGCGTTTCACGGCCCTCCGATGACCAAATATGGCCTGAGTTACGAAGAACTGGACGGGCTGGGTCATATGATTCTGATTACAGAACCGGAAACATGCGCTGCGTTTATCCGCAGGATTGTAGAAACAACGACAGTCCCTCGTACGTCCATGCAGAATGCGGTGCCCGAAGCCTTGAAAGAAATCCCCGGTTAGGGTGATTTCCCTCTTGACCCTCCCCGGCCCCTCGCTTACATCGCCTCTCACTCAAGGCGGAGTAGCTCAGTTGGTTAGAGCAGCGGAATCATAATCCGCGTGTCGGGGGTTCAAGTCCCTCCTCCGCTACCATCACCCCCCCACTCTAGATTCTTGGTTCGAGACGAAGGCGCTTATGCGTCCCTTAACCTCAATCGGAATAACGTCGTTTTCCATCGGAGACACAACGATTTCAGAAACCAGGTATCTGATGTTACCCTGCGCCTTGGCGTCTGGTTTTTAAGCACGATTAACCGTTGAGGCCGCAAGACCCTGAACAGCGCGGATAGCCAACGGAACCGTCGAGCTCTGTTATGCGCTCAGCAATTGCACAACGGTTTCCGCCAGGGTCGATTTTCCTGATGCAGGGGGGCTGGCGATTGCGACAATCGTCCGAACCCCCGCCCTGCCTCCGGAAGGTGATCAAGTCGCACACGCGCCTTGCATCCTGCTCAATCAGGCGGCGTCTTCTTTTGGTGGTTCCTTGGCTCCGGTCATAAAGGCCACAGCGTCAGACATCGTGTAATCCTTGGGGTCAATCGTGCAGAGTCTTTTGCCCAGCCGGTGCACGTGAATGCGGTCAGCGACCTCGAAGACATGCGGCATGTTGTGACTGATCAGGATGATCGGAATGCCGCGAGCCCGCACATCTTGGATCAGTTCAAGTACTTTGCGGCTTTCTTTCACGCCCAACGCAGCCGTCGGTTCGTCCATGATGATGAACTTGGTCGCAAAGGCCGCTGCGCGCGCAACGGCCACGCCCTGTCGCTGGCCACCGGACAGCGTCTCAACCGCCTGATTGATCGACTGGACGGTCATCAGGCCAAGCTCGGTCAGTTTGTCCCGTGCGAACTTCTCCATGGCGGGGCGGTCGAGCTGACGCATGTACTTGCCCATGAAACCCGGTTTGCGGATCTCTCGCCCCATGAACATGTTGTCCGCAATCGACAGGGCAGGAGACATGGCAAGTTGCTGATAGACGATTTCGATACCCATATTCCGGGCGTCGATTGGAGAGGTAAAGTTTACCTTCTTTCCTTCAATCAGAATCTCGCCTTCATCCGGGATCGTGGCGCCGCAGATTGCCTTTACGATGGAAGACTTGCCCGCGCCGTTGTCCCCGATCACCGCCAGAATTTCTCCTTGCCGCAGTTCAAAATCGGAGTGATCGATGGCGGTCACGTGGCCATAGCGCTTTACGATCCCACGTCCTTGGACGACTGGAGTTGCGTCTGACATTAGCCCGATACCTTTCTGATCCACTGGTCAACGGCGACCGCTGCGATGATGAGAAGACCGATGAGCAGGAAGGTCCACTGCGCATCTGCACCCAATAGCCTCAGCCCAAGGGTGAACACACCGACGATCAGCGCTCCGAACAGCGACCCCAGAATCGAGCCCCGCCCACCGAACAGAGAGATGCCGCCGATCACAACCGCTGTGATACTTTCAATGTTGGCCAATTGGCCGGACGTTGGCGAAACAGATCCGATGCGCCCGATCAGGGCCCAACCCGCGAAGGCGCAGATTAGACCAGACAGCATGTAGACGGACATAAGGGTTCTGTGGACGTTGACACCGGACAGCTCGGCGGCCTCGGGGTCATCCCCGACCGCGTAGACATGCCTGCCCCATGCGGTGTGTTTCAGCGCATAGGCCAGCACGAAAATCAGTATCAGCATGAACATCACGCCAACGGTGAATGTGGCGCCGCCGATGCTGAACTTGGTGCCAAAGAATTGCAGGAAGGGGGCGTTGGCCTCAATATCCTGACTGCGGATGGTTTCGTTTGCGGAATACAAGAAATTGGTGGCCAGAACGATTTGCCACATGCCCAGCGTCACGATGAACGGGGGCAGTTTAACGCGACTGACAAGCCAGCCGTTGATCGCTCCGATTGCGGTGCCGACGGCGAGGCCGCAAAAGACCGCGACAGGCACGGGGATGCCATATCGAAAGGTGAACTGCCCCATGATCACGGACGAGAACACCATGATCGCACCGACGCTCAGGTCGATGCCTGCGGTCAGAATGACAAGGCTCTGTGCTGCCGCCACAATGCCGACAATCTGGACCTGCTGCAGGATCAGAGTCATCGCGAAGGGCGAGAAAAACTTGGAGCCCAAAAGCAGCCCGAAGATCAGGATTGCACCGACCAGAACGATCAGAGGCACGAAAGATGGGTTGACGTGGAGAAGATGCTGCAACTTCCCTAGAACGCCGCGCCGATGGTCTTCGAACTCTGCAACAGTTTCTGTTCGACTGGCCGCAGTTTCGAATTCCTGGGTGCCTTGGTTTGCTTCGGACATCTCTCCCCCTTTTCGTGGATCGCGTTGTCCCACGAGGTCAGCTTACAGGAAGTTTCAGTTTTATGGTGAATGGAATGATGAGGCGCTCAGGTGCGCCTCATCCATAAGGTTTTTGCTTAGCCCCAGCAGAGCTCCAGACCTTCTGCGACTGAGATGGATTCCACCCCATCAACCGGTTGATCGGTGATCAGAGCAACGCCCGTATCGTAGAAGTCCTTGCCAGGAGTGTTTTCCGGCTTCACGCCTTCGTCGGCCCATTTCTTGATGGCTTCAACGCCAAGTGACGCCATCAACAGTGGATATTGTTGGCTGGTGGCCCCGATAACACCAGCTTCCACATTCTGGACCCCGGGGCAGCCGCCATCGACCGAGACGATCAGTACGTCATTTTCGCGTCCAATGGATTTAAGCGCCTCGTAGGCACCGGCTGCTGCCGGTTCGTTGATCGTGTGTACAACGTTGATGGACGAGTCCTTGGCCAGCAGGTTCTCCATCGCGCGACGCCCGCCTTCTTCGTTGCCGTCCGTCACGTCACTGCCAACCAGTCGTGCGTCGGTTTCGTCTCCGATGACGTTAGGATCTGCCAATTCCACCCCGAAGCCGTCGAGGAAACCCTGATTGCGCAAGACGTCTACGGTGGGCTGGCTAACGTTCAGATCAAGCGTTGCAATCTTTGCATCCGCGGCTGCATCGCCCATCTTGGCCTTCGCCCACTGTCCAATAAGCAGGCCTGCCTTGTAGTTGTCCGTGGCAAATGTAGCATCGGCAGAGTCAATCGGGCTTAGCGGTGTGTCCAACGCGATCACCAAAAGACCGGCATCCCGCGCCTGCTGAACCGCAGGGACAATCGAGCTTGTGTCCGACGCAGTAAGCAGGATGCCTTTTGCGCCGTCGAGAATGCAGGTTTCAATGGCTTGCACCTGCGTTTCATGGTCGCCGTCCACCTTACCTGCAAACGCCTTAAGGGTCATTCCAAGCTCTTCAGCTTTGGCCGTTGCGCCTTCTTTCATCTTTACAAAGAATGGATTGGTATCTGTCTTAGTGATCAGGCAAACGGTTTCTCCGGCCGCGTGTGCAGACGCCGCAGCCACTGTAAGCGCGGTAGCAGACGCGGCAATCTTGAATAGATTTTTCATGTTGTCCTCCCAGAAAATTGTTGTTGCCCCGCATGGCCCGCCAACGAGGCTCGCCCTCATCCTCTAATGAAGGTCTTTTTCAAGAAAAAGTGATTCTAGCCTTCCTGTCAATAAATAAATAAAGTTTATTTATTAATTTACCCAGACGCCTTTTCATAAGAAAACAAGGTGTTTATGTTCAGGATTATGGAGAAAGAGGCGCTCAGAACACTGACCGGCGGGGTAAGTCAAAGCGGGGTTCGCGATCACAACGAACGTCTGATTTTGACAGTTTTACAACGACATGGCCCCACCGCTGGCGCCGACGTCGCGAGATTGACGGGCCTTTCTCCTCAGACTGTATCAATTATTCTGCGCAAGCTTGAAAAGGATGCGATTCTTAAGCGTGGAACCCCACTGCGCGGGAAAGTTGGAAAGCCCTCGATCCCAATGGAATTGAACCCGGAAGGTATCTTGTCGGTTGGGATGAAGATCGGGCGGCGTAGCGCCGACCTGCTCTTGATCGACTTTACAGGTACACCACGCCGCCAACTTTCCACGACTTATGACTATCCGCTACCAGAGGTCATTTTCGGGTTTTTGGAAACTGGTTTGGACACGCTTTTGTCCCACGAGCCGCAGAGGCTTCGTGATCGTGTTTGTGGGATCGGGATCGGGACCCCATTCGAACTTTGGAAATGGCACGATCTGTCTGGGCTTGCCGCAAAAAAATTCCGGTCCTGGAGAAACGTGAACTTCTTTTCCGAGGTTGCCAAGTTCAGCGATCTGCCGGTTTTTGTGGTCAACGACGCAACAGCTGCATGTCACGCAGAACATCTCTATGGGCGTGGGGCAGAATACCGTGACTACTTCTACTTCTTTATTGGCTCAATGATCGGGGGCGGTGTTGCGCTGAACGGAACCGTGTTCGAGGGCAACCAAGGCAATGCCGGCGCATTGGGCGCCATGCGCACGACGGGCCCATTGGGTGAGAGCCAGCAACTGATCGACACGGCGTCGCTGTTTTTGCTCGAGGATAGATTGATCGAAGCGGGTGTCGACCCGGGGATTCTATGGAAAAAGCCGCAGGATTGGAGCAGCATCTCTCGCTATGTCGAGCCATGGATTGGCACAACGGCGCAAGAATTGGCCAAGGCCGCTCTTTCAATTTGCGCTGTCATCGACTTTGAAGCGATTTTCATTGATGGCGCCTTCCCGCCTGAAGTGAGGGAAGAGCTGGTCTCGCGGGTTCGCAGATACCTAATTAACCAAGACAAACGCGGTTTGATACCTCCAGTTGTGGAAGCCGCCGCGGTCGGGGAAAACGCACGTGGCATTGGTGCGGCTAGCAGCCCAATTTTTCGCCAGTTTTTGCTGAATACTAATGCCGGGCTCTCTGGAATGTAGCCGCAACTCGTCCGGGTCAAACCCCTTTGGCAGTCACGACGAGCCAGAAACCCTCTCTTATCAAATCGACCCAAACTGTCCTATTGGTGCGGACGTCAGACGGCTATACGGGAAGCTAAACAACAACCGCCGGCCGATACAAATTACCAAAACGCGAGACAAAGCGAAACTATGCCATGTAACGTAAATCGCCTACACAGGACTGCAAATCACTGGGTACGGAGACTGGCTCGTGGCAGAAATTCCGATCAGGTCGTTCCTTGTATCGCTTGTAGCTGTTCGAGAAATAGATACGCGGTATGAAGTTCTACTCTTAAAAAGAACACAGTCACTGATAGGCGAGTGGTGCCAAGTGGCAGGAGGTATCGAAGATGGTGAATCGGCCTGGCAAACGGCTGTGCGAGAGCTTTTCGAAGAGACAGGATTGAAGCCTAACGCTCTGTATTCAGGCGATATATGCGAGCAATTTTATGAACCAGATCGCGATGCAATTACCGTGGCGCCCGTATTTGTCGCATTCGTGGCTGCTTCAGCGACGGTGGTACTGAATCATGAGCACAGTGATTACCGGTGGGTTAGTTTCCAAGAAGCGATTGAGATGGTGGCATTTGGTGGGCAACGGCGCGTTCTTCGCTGGATAGAAAACGAGTTCGTCAAACAAACCCCGAGTAAACACCTTCTGATTACAGGCATCTAAAGCAAGTTCGACGCGGCCCAATGTGCTCGGAGCTGACTTTCGCCAAGATCCACGTTGGTGCCGCTCTGCCCCCTTTGGCTCATTCCTGCCGTTCATCACGTTTGGAATTCTACAAAGCGGCCTCAGTTACATCGGTACCGCCGGGAAAAATGACGTTCGACGACGTCCAAGATCCCGCCTTTGACCTGAAGGTCACCGCGAGATTCAACCATGTCCCTTTCGCCTTGCGGATCGCGGAACCCGTTTTTTACAGAGAGTTGTTGTGTGGGGTTTGTGCCCAAACGGACCTCCGCCACCAAATCCCTCAACACAAAAAGCTGATTTTGAAGAAAAATCACAGCTGTTCTTGCGTTCTTCCCACCATCATTCCGGCCGCTTTGTGTTTCAAGCGCCATTTAGGGAAAGCAGGCTGGCCCGGCATTCGACATACGCTTTGGTCTGATACGCCTTCCAAACGCCGGTGTCGCCAGCGAAAAAGCGCTACTTTCTCTGTGCGCGCGAAGTCCGAATCCCAATTCACAGCACATATCGATTTATTTTTATGTTTAGATGACGGAAAGATACTCAGAGTTCATCAACGATATTGGCCAAGAGGTACAACTCAATGGCATACCGCGTTCTTCGAGAACCGTTTCTTCATTTCCTTCTGATGGGTGCGGGAATCTTCGTGCTGTTCGCACTGGTCGGAAGCAACGAACCTGACTCCGAAGCGATTGATATCACCCAAACCGATATCGAAGCTTTGGAACGGCAGTTTGAAGCCATTTGGAGGCGCAAGCCCGACGGCGAAGAGTTGGATGCGCTGATTACCAATCTGGTCCTTGAAGAAGTCCTGGTGCGCGAGGCGCGCGCCTTGCGTATGGACGAACAAGACCCGATCGTCCGCAATCGCCTGCGTCAGAAGATGGAGTTTATTGCAACTTCGGCCGCAGGTGCGGCATCGCCAACACAAGAGGATCTGCAGGAGGTATATCGCGCCCATTCGGAGGAGTTTCGAACTCCGTCTCAGATTGCGTTTGAACAGGTGGTTCTTGATCCCGCATTTGCTGCGCAGGCCGAAACCACTTTGATCGCGCTGAATGATGGACGCAAGCCTGAGGGGTTGAGGAATCTGACCCTCCTGCCCTCAGAAGTACCGCTCGCTCCGACTGTTCGTATAGACGGCGTGTTCGGAACTGGATTTGCGACAGCGCTGGAACAGCTTCCGGATGGCCTTTGGGCAGGTCCGGTACAATCCGGCTATGGGCTGCACCTGGTGCGGGTGACTGACAGAACGCCAGCCGAACTTCCCGATCTGGCAGATGTTGAAGACAAAGTGCTGGCCAAGTGGCGGGAAATTAACCAGTCAGAGGTCAGAGACGCGTTCGTGCAGGGATTGCAGGACAAGTACCAGATCACTGTCAATAATGACCTGCGGGCGGTCAACTGATGCTGCGCCACATTGCGTTCATTCTGGGTCTTGGCGTGCTGACCATCTTTCAGGCAACAGCTGTACATGCCCACGCTCTTGAACCGGGTTATCTTGAGATCACCGAAACCGGCCCAGAAAGCTATCGCATATTCTGGCGAAAACCGGATGTGCAGGGACAACCGATGGCGATTGACGTCAGCTTGCCCGAGCAATGCGAAGTTGCCCATCCCCCTGCCCCGTATTTCGATGGCGCGGCCTGGGTGTCGAGTTGGGAGACCACTTGCGGCGACGGGATCGCTGGGGCGAACCTTGCAATTCCCGGCCTTGAACACACGCAAACGGATGTATTGGTACGGGTGCACCTGTTGGAGTCGCTCGCGACCAGCGCACGCCTGACGCCGACAGAAACCACATTCCTCATCCCTGCCGAAACCACCCGCCTGTCGGTGCTGGTGACCTATGTGGAATTGGGGACAGAACATATCCTTGAAGGGTTCGATCACCTGTTATTCGTTTTCGCCCTGCTTTTTCTGATCCGGGACGTCTGGCGTCTGATCGGAGCAATCACCGCATTTACAGTTGCCCATAGCATCACACTGGCCTTGGCGTCGCTTGGGTTGCTTCACGTGCCTGCTCCGCCAGTTGAAGCCGTCATTGCATTGTCGATCGTGTTTCTGGCGGTCGAAATCGCCAAGCGAAACCACGACACACTGCGCCTGTCTGAACGATGGCCCTGGATCGTGTCATTCTCGTTCGGGCTGTTGCACGGTCTGGGCTTTGCAGGTGCTCTTAGCGAGATTGGTCTGCCTCAAGGTGATATTTTTGTGGCACTCCTTGGCTTCAATATCGGTGTCGAGATTGGCCAATTGCTGTTTGTTGGTGTTGTCTTGACGCTTGGCGTTGTGTTCACACGGCTTATTCCTGCGGCAGGCCGCATCCAAACCGAACAGAAGGGCTTGGCTGATACGATTGTCAGCTACGCGATTGGTGCAATCGCATCTTATTGGCTAGTGGAGCGTGTTGTAGGATTTTGGACGTAGACAATGGAACACAGCAGCCCGTCAATTTCGGGACCCAATTTTGCCGTGGGTTAATCTGTGGCTTTAGTGTCCAAGACAAATCTCAGCCGTCACCACGCAGAAGCCAACCACCGCCATAACAAGCACCAAGTGCTGCTATCATCCAATTTACGGCAAGGTTATGCTGCGGTTTACGCGGGTCGCTTGATGAGTTTGCGTAACCCCGCCCGCTTCGACACGGACTGACAGTTTTTCCGTCCCACTGAATTTTTCGAAATAGGCAAAATCAATTCTGTCCAGCAAGCTCATGTCCTGACATTGGACAACATAGTCCGCCTGAAACTCCGCGTGACCCTCGCTGGCGGATTTTCCAGAGGCCACATCGACCTGATCCGCAATGTCGTGTGTGAGGATGACATTGGCGGATGCGGTGAAACATCCTGCTTCTTCCGGGACAACAAACAGGTCCAAGGGCTCGGACAATTCAGAAATCGCGATAGCGACTTGCGTACGTTCGTCATCATTGGACACCGGAGCTTCAAATCCCACGATGTCCACGCTGGGCACACTGAGCTTCAACGAAAACCCTGTCTCAGTCAGGACGACGTCCAACTGACCTGTGCCATGTTGATGCGGCGTTGTCACCTGCGTTGCTTGCGCTGCAAGAGCTGCAGGAAACAGGAACATGGCCAGGACTGCACACTTCATTAACCAAACCGCCACAAACAGAATCACAACGCTGATTCTAGCGCCAATCAACCGCGGTGCAATTGCAACGGCCTGTTCCGACCCCACCAGATATGGGGAGTTTAGCTGCGCTGCGCTTAGAATTTATTTCCGACAATAAAACTCAGGTTGACTTTACTGAGTAATTCACTCAGTTATTCAGGCGCAATGCCAGCGGTACATCCCGGCACAATCAGACAAGAAAGTACCAATTCCATGACCAAATTGTTTTTAGCCGCCAGCGCTCTGACACTTTGCGCAGCGACCGCCGCGTTCGCCGGTGACGCGCCCGCCAAGGCAGATGTACTGGAAAACTACGCCAATATTGCTGAAGCAAAATTTGATGACAGCCTGATCGCAGCCAAACGCCTCCAAACAGCCGTTGATGCGCTGATCGCAGATCCTTCGGAGGCCACATTGAACGCAGCCCGCGCCGCCTGGATCGCTGCACGCGTGCCCTATCAACAGACCGAGGTTTACCGCTTTGGCAACGCCATCGTTGATGAGTGGGAAGGTAAGGTGAATGCATGGCCGCTGGACGAAGGTCTGATCGATTATGTCGACGCAGCCTATGGCGGTGCCACTGACGAGAACGAATTTGCCGTATTGAACGTCATCGCCAACCCGAGTTTCGAGTTGTCAGGCGCGTCCATTGACGCCGGCGAAATCACCCCCGAACTGTTGAGCGAAACGCTGCACGAGGCAGATGGAATCGAAGCCAACGTGGCCACAGGCTATCACGCGATCGAGTTCCTGTTGTGGGGGCAGGACATGAACGGCCACGGCGCAGGTGCAGGCAACCGCCCGGCCACCGACTATGTGCAGGGCGATGACTGCACTGGCGGCAATTGTGACCGTCGCGCCCAATATCTGAGTGCTGCGACCAACCTGTTGGTCAGTGACCTGGCCTGGATGGCAGATCAGTGGAAGGAAGGCGGAGCAGCCCGTGCCGCCCTGATGGAGAACGAGGCCGCTGGCGTCAGTGCAATCCTGACGGGCATGGGCTCACTGTCTTACGGTGAGCAGGCAGGTGAACGGATGCGTCTGGGGCTTATGCTGAACGATCCCGAAGAAGAGCATGACTGCTTCTCGGACAATACACACAACAGCCATTACTATGATGGTCTGGGCATTCAGAACGTCTATCTGGGCAGTTACACTCGCATCGACGGCACCCCGGTTTCGGGCGCGTCCTTGTCGGATCTGGTTATCGCAACCGACCCGGCGCTGGACACCGAGATGAAGGCGAAAATGGCCGCAACCATGCAAGCCTTGGGCAAGATCAAATCGACTGCGGAAGCAGGGTTTGCTTATGACCAGATGCTGGAGCGCGGCAATGAAGGTGGCGAGGCCCTGATCATGGGTGGCGTCAACGGTCTGGTCGATCAAACCAAAACCATCGAACGCATCGTAACAGCACTTGAACTGGACGGGATCGCGTTTGAAGGGTCCGACAGCCTGGATAACCCCAACGCCGTTTTCCAATAACCCCCGAGCGGGCCGGGAATATCTGTTTCCCGGCCCATATACCCACCTGATCACCTGAAAAAACCCGAGCCAACGACAATGATTGTCTGCCACTGCACCAACATCTCTGATCATGATATCCGCGCCGCCATCGACTGGATGCGCACGGCAGATCCACAGACCATTATCACCCCCGGCAAAATCTACCATGCTCTTGGAAAGTCGGCGGATTGCGGCGGGTGTATGCCCCTTTTCCTAGACACGATGCGGTCAAGCGATAGTCTGGAAGTCCCCATGCAACTGCGTGCCTTACGCGCAGCAGTAACTCAGGAGAAAGCAGATGAAGGGCGATCCAAAGGTCATCGAATATCTCAACAAATCTCTGCGGCATGAGCTGACCGCAGTCAGTCAGTACTGGTTGCATTACCGGCTGCAAGAGGATTGGGGCCTTGGCCATATGGCCAAGAAAAGCCGCGAGGAAAGCATCGAAGAGATGCAGCACGCGGACAAGCTGATCGAGCGGATCATCTTTTTGGAAGGCCACCCCAACCTGCAGAAACTGGACCCGCTGCGCATTGGGCAAACGCCCAAGGAAACACTGGAATGTGACCTTGCTACCGAACTGGACGCGCGCGCGCTTTATGCCGAGGCACGCGATCATTGCCGCGAAGTGGGCGACTATGTCTCAATGTCGCTGTTCGAAGGATTGATAGCGGATGAAGAAGGCCACATCGACTTCCTCGAAACGCAGCTCGACCTGTACGAAAGGATCGGTGAAGCAAATTATGCGCAACTCAACGCGTCAAAAATGGACGAAGGCGAGTAGCCTTTTTGCCTTGATGGTGGCCGCTTTTGCGGCCGCCCCTGCCCAGTCTGCGGATCTGAAGGATCTGCATCTGAACATCACCCCCCGAACCACGGATGAACGCGCCCGCATCGCTGTCGTCACGGCCCCACCGCAGGACTTCAGCGCGCCGCAGCCGTTTGAAGAGCTCTCTGCCGGAGCCGCGACTGTACGCGTGTGTAATAACGCAGATGCGTTTTCACAGCCCTCCGGCAATCTGAGTTTCGATCAAGAGCTGGACTTCAAGGTCGGCAATGGGTTGTTCAAAAAAATCTGGGTCTCGTCGCCGTCCTCCACGCTGGCCTCTGACGGGTTGGGGCCGCTGTTCAACGCACGATCCTGCCAACGCTGCCATATCAAGGATGGGCGCGGGCATACCCCGAACGGACCTGAAGACAAGGCGATTTCCATGTTCCTTCGGATCTCGATCCCCGGAGCGCCAGAAGATGGTCCTGCCGAGATCGAAGACTACATCGCAACCCTGCCGGATCCCAACTATGGCGGGCAGATGCAGGACTTTGCGTTGGCAGGGCATCCGGCAGAATACCGACTGGATATCGCGTACAAGGAAATCCCTGTAGAGTTATCAGAGGGTGAAACCGCATCACTGCGCCACCCGACCTATGGGGCTGCAAATCTGGGCTATGGGCCGTTGCACCCCGATGCGATGCTGAGCCCTCGGGTCGCACCTCAGATGATCGGGCTAGGTCTGTTAGAGGCGATCCCGGTTCAAGATCTGTTGGCACAGGCTGATCCTGACGACATGGATGGCGATGGTATTTCAGGGCGCCCAAATATCGTCTGGTCCGTCGAATATGGGGCACCAATGATGGGTCGGTTCGGGCACAAGGCGGGAATGCCGACAATCATGGAACAATCGGCTGCGGCATTTGCCGGAGATATTGGAATTTCCAGCCCGCTTTATCCTGCCCCGCAAGGCGATTGCACCAAGTTGCAACTGAACTGCGTTGAAGCTCCACATGGCGACAGTGACGTACGCGGATTCGAGATTGATCAGCAAGGCATGGATCTGGTCGCCTTCTACAGCCGCAATCTGGGCGTGCCCGGTCGCCGGGATGTAAACAGCCCCGAAGTGCTGCGTGGGAAAGAAGTGTTCCACACCACGGGCTGCGCGTCCTGCCATACGCCGTCGCATGTCACCCATCGCATGGAAGACCGGCCCGAACACAGTTTTCAGCTGATCTGGCCGTATACCGACCTGTTGTTGCATGACATGGGCGACGGTCTGGCAGACAACGGCCCCGAGGCCCGCGCAACGGGTCGCGAATGGCGCACGCCGCCTTTGTGGGGCATTGGTCTGACCCAGCGTGTATCGGGCCACACACAATTCCTGCATGACGGACGGGCGCGTAATCTGCTAGAGGCGATCTTGTGGCATGGCGGTGAGGCACAGGCTGCGCGCGACACCGTTGTTTCGATGCCCAAGTCAGACCGTGATGCCTTGATCCGTTTTCTGGAAAGCCTTTGACCCATGCGTTATTTGCCCCTCATCGCTGCTTTGATCATACCCGCCGCTGCACAGGCGCAGGATCGCGCCCCAATCCTGATGGATGTGACCGAAACGCATATCCTGCCCCGCTTCGACAAGTTGCCCGAGACAACCGGCGCACTCGTCAGTGCCGCCTTGGTAGATTGCACCCCGACCTCGCCCGCCTTGCGTGCCGCATATGATGACGCCTTTGACAGCTGGATTTCCGCCAGCCATCTGCGATTTGGCCCAACCGAGGTCGATGACCGCGCATTTGCGCTGGCTTTCTGGCCTGACACGAAAGGGTTCACCGCGAAAGCGCTTTCTCAGCATATCGCGACCGAAGATGAAGCAGTGCAAAGCCCCGAAGCTTATTCCGAGACGTCCATCGCGGGGCGCGGCTTCCTTGCGTTGGAACGGATGTTGTACGATCCCGCGTTTGCCGATCAGGGCAGTGCAGAATACCGCTGCGATCTTATTCAGGCGATCACGGCGGACATAGACGCCAACGCCCAAGCCATAACAGAAGGCTGGCAAAGCTACGCGCCCAGCCTGACTCAACCCGGAGACAACAGCCCGTATCGGACACAGGACGAAGCCCTGCAAGAGCTGTTCAAAGCCCTGTCTGCAGGGCTTGAGTTTACCGCCGATACACGACTGGGCCGCCCCTTGGGCACGTTCGAACGGCCGCGTCCCAACCGGGCCGAAGCCCGCCGATCCGAGCGCTCCTTGCGTCACGTGGAACTGTCTCTGATCGCCCTGCGCGATCTGGCGGCGCGTTTGTCCTTCGATTATCCCGAAATCGCATCCGATCTGGACGCCGCCTTTGCCCGCGCAATCGAGAACGCCCAATCCATTGACGATCCGGCGCTGGCCGGTGTCGCTGACCCGCAGGCCCGGTTTCGCATCGAGGCCCTGCAACAATCCATTCGGGAAATTCGCGGTATTGCTTCCACCGAACTGGGTCCAACCCTTGGGATCAGCGCAGGTTTCAATTCGCTGGACGGGGATTGATCTGTGCACTCACGACGCCATTTTCTAGCCGGTCTGGCCGCGACCACCCTGTCTCCGATCCAGGGATGGGCGAGTGTCGGTGCTCCTGACTTTCTGGCCGCAGGGCTTTTTCCCGATGGCTCGTACCGGTTGGCGGGTTTGGATGAACAAGGCGAAACCCTGTTTACTGTGCCCCTGCCCGCTCGCGGACACGCAGCCGCAGCGCATCCGTTCAAGGCGCAGGCTGTCGCCTTTGCCCGCCGCCCCGGAACATTTGCCATAGTCGTTGACTGCGCCACCGGCGCGCAGATGGCACAGCTTACCGCCCCAGAAGGTCGCCATTTCTATGGCCACGGCACATTCTCGGCGGACGGCACGGTTTTTTTCGCGACCGAGAACGACTATGAGGCCGGGGCAGGCCGCATCAGCATCTGGGATGCGGGAAGCTATGAACGTATAGGTGAATTCTCCTCAGGCGGCATCGGTCCGCACGACATACGCCTGATGCCCGATGGGCAAACTCTTGTGATCGCCAATGGTGGGATCGAAACACATCCCGAAACCGGGCGTACAAAGCTGAACCTGCCGGTAATGGCCCCTAACCTGACCTATCTGAGCCTGTCCGGCACTGTTTTGGATCAGGTTTCGCTGCCTCAAGATCTGCATAAGAACTCGATCCGTCATCTGGCTGTTCGGCATGACGGGCTTGTAGGTTTTGCGATGCAGTGGCAAGGCAGCAGCGCCAAGCATCCGCCCCTGCTGGGCCTGCACCGTCGGGGTGAAAATCCTCGTCTACTGACAGCCCCTGACAAGGATCAAAGCGCGCTGCAAGGCTATGCGGGCAGCATCGCGTTTGCGTCAGATGGTGCGACCATTGCCATCACTTGCCCGCGCGGCAACACATTGCATCAGTTCGACACGGTCAGCGGGGCCTTGACGAACGCCTTTGCGTTAGAGGATGTGTGCGGCTTGGGCGCAGGGACGAACGGGTTGGTCTTTACCACCGGAACTGGCCTGTTTGGCGTATTGAACGGTACTTCGCCTGCGATCCGCGCCCATAAGAAGTGCCAGTGGGACAATCATTTGATCCCGATCCGCCGCATCGCGTAAAACTCGGTTTTCACTGTCACATAGTTTACACTTGGAAGAATCAAACTGCTGCCGTATTGGCGGGCGCGAAACTGGCACCCCTACGTTAAGGACCGACTTGATTGAAACAGACGCCCGACGCACCGCATTCCATCTACGGGGTTGAGAAATGGGGCAAAGGCCTCATTGAGGTGACGAAGCAGGGCGAGATCGGTCTGCGCAATCCAATGGCACCCGAAGCTGAAGCAATCAGCCTGCCGGGCATCCTGAGCGATCTGGATGACCGGGGCATCAAAGCGCCGATGGTTCTGCGGGTGACCTCTTATCTGGAACATGAAATCGCGCATCTGAACGAAAGTTTCCACGATGCCATCGCACGCGTGGGGTACACGGGGTCCTATCGCGGTGTCTTCCCGATCAAGGTAAACCAGCAAGCGCAGGTGGTCGACCGAATCGTCGAGTTCGGTAAGAAGTACAACTATGGCCTCGAGGCCGGGTCCAAGCCTGAACTGGTGGTAGCCCTTGCGCATCGACTGGCGTCTGAAGCGCTGATCGTCTGCAACGGTGTCAAGGATGCCGAGTTCATCCAGCTGGCGATCCTGTCTCGTAAGATTGGTTTCAACACAGTCATCGTTTTGGAAAGCCCTAAAGAGGCAGACACGGTGATCAAGGTCTACAACGAACTGGGCATAGAACCCCTGATCGGTGTCCGGGTCAAACTGACTAACCAGATCAGCGGCAAATGGGAAGAAAGCTCGGGTGACCGATCTGCCTTTGGCATGAATACGGATCAACTGGTCGCTACGGTGGACAAGCTGAAAGAAGCCGGATTGTTGCACTGCTTGAAACTACAGCACTCGCATCTGGGCAGCCAGGTGCAGGACGTCAACGATGTCCGTCGTGCTGTGGGCGAAGCCTGCCGATACTACACCGAACTCACCCGCGAAGGCGTGCCGCTGACCCATCTCGACCTGGGCGGCGGTATGGGCGTGGACTACACCGGTGAGAAGAAGGCCGCTGAAAACTCAATCAACTACACGGTCGAAGAATACTGCGCCAACGTCGTCGAAACCGTGGCCTACGCGATGGATGAGGCCGAGATTGCCCACCCCACGCTGGTCACTGAAAGCGGGCGTGCGGTTGTTGCGACGTCCTCGATGCTAGTGTTCAACGTGCTCGAAAGCACGCTCTATGACGCGCCCAACGGCCCCGAGGTCGAAGCGGACGATCACCATCTGGTCTCGGACCTCGCTGCCGTGCATGGCTATTTGTCCAGCGATCGCCTGCAGGAATGCTGGAACGACGCAACCTTCTACCGCAATGAACTGCGCGCCCTGTTTCGCCGTGGCTATGTTGACCTGCGCCAAATGGCCCGTGCCGAACGTATCTACCTGTCGCTGATGGCCCGCCTCAAGGCGCTGGCCGCCAGTGACGATCTGGACACGGATGTGGACGAGCAGCTTGAGAAAGTTGCCGATATATACCACTGCAACTTCTCGCTGTTCCAATCCCTTCCAGACGTCTGGGCCATCGACCAACTCCATCCCATCGTACCGCTTCAGGGCCTGAACCAGACACCCGACCGCCGCGCAGTCCTGTCCGACATTACTTGTGACAGCGACGGCAAGATCGACCGCTTCATCCTGGCCGACGGCGTCTCACCCAGCCTGCCGGTGCATTCGCTGCCTGAAGACGACGAATATTTCATGGGAGTTTTCTTCGTCGGCGCCTACCAGGAAACACTGGGCGATCTGCACAACTTGTTCGGCGACACCAACGTCGTCACCATCGACCTGCGCGCCGATGGTGGCTTTGACCTGCTGCACGAACAAGAGGGCGACACCATCAGTCAGGTCCTGTCTTACGTCGAATTCGATCCGACCGATTGCGTCGCCGCTTTCCGCAAAATGGTGGACGAGGCAATCTCGACCGGTACTCTGAAAGCCAAAGACCGCAAAACCCTGATGAGCGCCTATCGCGACTCGATCAACGGCTACACCTATTACGAATAACCCCCTATGAGAGGAGATCACCCCCATGGGTTCACTTAGTGGCAAAACACTGGTTGTTGGCGCAGGCGGCGTATCCCACGCAGCAGTGCACAAGATGGCGATGAACTCGGACATCTTCACCGAAATCACTCTGGCCAGCCGCACGAAATCGAAATGCGACGCCATCGCCAAAGCAGTGAAAGAGCGTGTGGGCGTTGATATCGCAACCGCTGAACTGGACGCCTATAAGGTTGAAGACACGGTCAAGCTAATCAAGGAAACCGGTGCGGAAATCCTCGTGAACCTCGCCCTGCCCTATCAGGATCTGGTGCTGATGGACGCGTGTCTTGAGGCTGGCATCCACTACCTCGACACCGCGAACTACGAGCCCGAGGATGAGGCCAAGTTCGAATACCACTGGCAATGGGCCTATCAGGAACGCTTCAAAGCGGCTGGCCTGACCGCCATCCTCGGTTCAGGCTTCGATCCGGGCGTGACCAGCGTGTTTGCCAAATGGCTCAAGAAACACAAACTGGACACAATCCGCCAGATCGACGTGCTGGATGCCAATGGCGGTTCGAACGATCAGGAATTTGCCACCAACTTCAACCCCGAGATCAACCTGCGCGAAGTGCTGGCCGAAGTCCGCCACTGGGAAGGTGGAGAATGGAAACACTCCCCCGCCATGACTCACAAGGTCGAGTTTGACTTCCCCGCCATCGGCCCCAAAAACATGTACCTGATGTATCACGAGGAACTGGAATCGTTGTCGACCCACTTCCCCGAGATCGAACGCGCCCGCTTCTGGATGACCTTTGGCGACGCCTACATTACCCACGCAAAAGTGCTGGAAAACGTCGGCATGACCCGCATCGACCCGGTTATGCATGACGGCAAGGAAATCATTCCGATCCAGTTCCTGAAAACCCTGCTGCCCGATCCCGGCGATCTGGGCGCCGAGACCAAAGGCAAAGCCTGCATTGGCGACATCGCTACGGGGCATGCCAAGGATGGTTCGGGCGAAAAGACCTACTACATCTACAACATCTGCGACCACGAGGAATGCTATGCAGAGGTCGGCAGCCAAGCTGTCAGCTACACAACCGGCGTGCCTGCGATGATCGGCGCGGCGCAGGTGCTGAAAGGCAATTGGTCCGAGCCGGGTGTTTGGAACATGGAACAGCTGGACCCGGATGATTTCATGGACATGCTGAACACCCACGGTCTGCCATGGCAGGTCCACGAACTCGACGGCCCGGTCGAGTTTTAACTTCATCTTTTCCTAAATACTCCGGGGGTCCGGGGGCAGCGCCCCCGGCCTCTCCACAACACGGAGACGCCGGTTATGTCCGACATGATGACCACACAAGCCGGAGACGCCGGCGCGTTCCGCAAATTCGACCTCACCCGCGTCCCCACGCCCTGCTTTGTGGTCGACGAAAAAGCCGTCGAGCGCAACCTGACCATCCTCTCCGACATTGGCAAGCAATCCGGCGCGCATGTCCTTAGCGCGCTCAAGGCGTTTTCGATGTTCTCGCTGGCCCCACTGGTGCGAGAGCACCTCGGCGGCACCTGCGCGTCCGGCATTTATGAGGCCCGTCTGGGCCGCGAAGAATACGGTGGCGAGGTCGCAACCTTCTGCGCCGGGTACAAGGACAGCGATATTTACGAAATCCTGTCACTGTCCGACCACATCATCTTCAACTCTCCGGCTCAGAAAGATCGGTTCCTCTCCAAGGCGCAGGCTGCGGGCGTTCAAGTCGGCTTGCGGATCAACCCGGAACACTCCGAAGGCGAGATTCCAAAATACGATCCCTGCGCCCCATGTTCACGTCTTGGCACTCCGGTCAGCCAACTAACCGCCGAAACCATGACCGGTGTGGACGGGCTGCACATGCACACCCTCTGCGAACAGGGATTTGGGCCACTGCAACGAACGTGGGAGGCCGTTGAACCTAAACTCAAACCCTTTCTGGGTCAGCTCAAATGGCTCAACTTCGGTGGCGGTCATCACATCACGCGTGACGACTATGACCGCGTGGGTCTGGTGAAACTCATCAAGGACATTCGCAAGACCTACGATGTGGATGTCTATCTCGAACCCGGTGAAGCCGTCGCGCTGGATGCCGGTATTCTGGTCGGAGAAATCCTCGACCTTCCGACAAACGGCATGAACCTTGCGATCACCGATATCTCGGCCACCTGCCACATGCCCGATGTGATCGAAGCGCCCTATCGCCCCGCCCTGATGGACGAGGCCGAGGCAGGTCATACCTACCGGCTGGGTGGTCCGTCTTGTCTGGCCGGTGACGTGATCGGGGACTACACATGGGACAAACCGCTGGAAATCGGCCAGCGGTTCGCTTTTCTCGATCAGGCCCATTATTCCATGGTCAAGACCAATACTTTCAACGGTGTTCCCCTGCCCACCATCGCCCTGTGGAACAGCGAAACGGACGAACTGAAAATCATCAAGCAGTTCGGCTATGACGACTTTAAGGACCGCCTCTCATGAGCATTTTCCTCGACAGTGAACTGACCGAAGCCGAGCGCACCGAAGATGCCCGATTTCGCGTTATACCGGTGCCGCTGGAACGCACTGTGTCCTACGGCTCGGGTACTGCCAAAGGCCCCGAAGCGATCATCGAGGCCAGCAACGAGTTGGAACGCATCACTGGCCATGCCGAACCTTGTGTCGAGGGCATCTTCACCGAAGAACCACTGAACTGCGACGGCCCCCTGCCCGATGTCATGGAACGCCTCGCCCAGTGCACCGAAGCTGCTGTTCGTGCGGGCAAAGTGCCTGTGACCTTGGGTGGAGAGCATTCGCTCAGCTACGGCGCAGTCATGGGTGTAGCGCGCGCTTTGGGTCAGCCAATCGGAATCGTCCAGATCGACGCCCACGCCGACTTGCGCAACGCCTATCAGGGTGAAAAACACTCCCACGCCTCAGTCATGCACCTGCTGGCCGAAGAAGGCGTCCGGCTGGCTCAGTTCGGCGTCCGTGCCTTTTCCACCGAAGAGGCCAAGAGCCGTCTGAAGAACCACGTTTTCCACGTGGATGCCGAGGAACTGGTCACCGGAAACATCCACGCAGTCGACCTGCCCGAGGATTTCCCCGAACTGGTTTACGTCAGCTTTGACGTCGACGGTCTTGACCCGTCCCAGATGCCCGCAACAGGAACGCCCGTGCCTGGAGGTTTGGGGTACTATCAAGCCTTGCGTCTGGTCGAACACGCATTGAAAGGCCGCAGATGCATGGGCTTCGACGTGGTCGAACTGGCCCCGGACGGCAATGCCGCCTGGGACTTTACCGCCGCGCAGATCGTCTATCGCCTGATGGCTGCCTGTTAACCCTCGGACGTTTCGTTCAACTCCATATGCCCTTCGCCTTTGTTCAGGACACGGCGCAGCATGGGCTCGAAAAACTCCAGCGGTTTGGTCGGATAATCCGGGTCGAACGCTTTCTGATCGTATTCGTGACAGAAATAGCGGCAGTCCTCCCAATAGGGGCTGTCGCGGTATTTATCGCGCGCGTTGCGATCACCGCCAAGGTGATGGTTGTAGTAATACCCCTGAAACACGCAGTGATGCTTGAGAATCCAGTAGGTCCGCTCGCTGACATAGGGCTTCATCATCGCCGCCGACAGCTCACCATGGTTGTACGGCGACAGAATATCGCCGGTGTCATGGATCAGGGCCGCGACCACCAATTCTTCATCTGCTCCGTCCTCATACGCACGCGTTGCAGCCTGCAGGCTGTGTTGATACCGGTTCACGGGATAGGGTGTCCATTCCTCATCCAACGACCGAATAGCGTCGAGGATGCGGTCAGGCAAAGCGGCATTATAGGCCTCTTCATACTCCATAACGGCGTCCCAGTCGGCCTTGGTCGCTTCTTCAAAACTGGTCCAGGTGGGTTTGTGGCTTTTGTCCAGCATGGCTGATCCTCCGACGTGTTTCCTGACCTAACAAATACCGCAGCTTTGCTGTTCAAAAAAATGAATTGATTTTATCGCTTTGATGAAAAAATACTTTCAATATGCAAACCAAAGCTCTTGAGACATTTCTCTGTGTTGCCGAAACCGGTGGTTTCCATGCGGCGGCCCGTAAGTTGAACGTCACTCAGACAGCTGTCAGCGCGCGCATTCGCCTGATCGAAGAAGAAACCGGCAGGCCGTTGTTCACACGCGGTGCCGGGGGTACGGCTCTGACTGAATTCGGCCGGCAATTCAAACCTTATGCGGAACAGATGCTTTCTCTGTGGGCTTTTGCTTCGCACGATTTACCGATGCAGGCGCAAAGCCGCCCGGCGCTGCGCTTGGGGGGGCAACTCAGCATTTGGGACCCATTGCTGGTGGACCTCGTGGTGCGCTTTGAACAGCGTTTTGACAAACTGTTGTTGACGCTGAACTACGATCACGATCTCGACATGGTTGAAGCAGTTGCAACTCATGTGTTGGATGCAACCGTCACCCATGAAAAACCCACGGACCGGCGTGTCACTTGGTGCGAATTGGAGCCTGAGGTTTTGTCATTGGTACAAACGCCGAAGAAAGACGACGCTGAAGATGACCTGGTTTTCGTCAACCTTGAGCTGGGCGAGGTTTATCAGGATCACGTGAGATCCGCCGCACGACGAGCGTCTGGGCAAACGCTGTTTCTGGGCAATTGCATGATGGCGCTGCGGTATGTCCTGAAGCGTGGGGGATGTGGCTATTTCCCTGACTACGTCATTTCGGACCACCTCATCTCAGGCGAACTGGAACTAGTCAAAAACAGCGTCGCCTTGCCATTACCGATGTATCTGGTTACGCGCAGTGAACAGCCCGAGTTTGACGAACTTCGCAGTTGTCTGGCGGATCTGCGTGCCTAAGCGGGTGTCGACATCGCTTTGTCTGAACGCGCTTGCTTGCGCAGAATAGGACGCCCCGCAATCAGCAGGAAGACGCCCGAAATCAGCACCCCCATTATGGCGGGCAGATAGAGCAGAATCCAAAGCTTGGGATCATCTATGACGACCGGTGAAACAAAACCGCGAACACCTTCAAGCAGCACCAGAATGGTGAACGCACCCAGGATTTGCGGCCAAAGCCCGAACCGGGAAAAACTGCCCAGCATCAGTGTTGAATACCCAGCCAAGGCAACGGCGACACAGATAGCAATCCAGGAAAACCGCTGGTGCAGTTCTTCGACCAACTTGCCTTCGCTATACCCTTCGGCGGCGGAAATCTCAGCCCGGTTTTGGATAAGCTCATGCGTTGGAATGGCTTCCAGGCTGCGTTGGGCCATCGGGCTGGAGTTGGTTAACTCTGATATGTCATAAGACGCATCCTGAAACAGGGTCGAAGACAACCGCCTCCCCTCTTTGGTCAGGCGCAGTGCTATGCCGTCGACCATAACAAGATGAATGCCCGTGTCATTGTTGACCAGATAAGCTGTGGCACTGGAATAGCTGACGGCGTTTTCCAGGTCACGTCGGTCCGAAACGAATACCTCATGCAGTGTACCGTCCAGATCAATCTGACCGATATATACGGTGACACCTTCAGCGGGGTGCAGAAATTCGCCTTCGTTCAACAGCTGGGCCGTCACATCCCCCGCGACTTCGGCCTGTCGGATTTCCAACTGCTCGACCGAGGCAGGACGCAGGAAAACACTGATGGCCGCCATCATAAGCCCGGTAATCGCCCCAAACAGCACAACGGCACGCGCCAACCTGCGTGGGCTGGAGCCTGTGGCAAGCATTACCGCCAATTCACTTTCGCGGCTAAGACGGTTGGTGGCGTAAACGGCAGCGGCGAACACTGCCATGGGCATGACCGTGCGGATCAGAGTTGGCAACGTCAGTGCGGTAAATTCGAGAAAGACCATTGCCGATTGCCCACCGCTGATCACACGGTCGAACAGGCTGACAGAGCGGGTGATCCAGAATACGCCCACCAGCACAAGGGTGAAAAAGCCGAACAGTATCAGCAATTGCCGCAGGAAATATCCGTCAAAACGCGACATGGGCCCTCGTGCATGTGTTTGTGTAATTGCAGCGGACACTAGGGCATTCCGTCGGCAGAGGGAACAGGGATCGGCAGCCTGCATCGCGGGATACGCGTGTTGCAATTTACTGTCAGCGACAACTGTCCTTCTTTTGGAAAGGCGAGGAATTTTGAAAAAATGACACTTCGTGGCAGATTTCACAGATTACTTGGAATGGAGTTTGAAGCATGGCCCTGTTTTTTTCCCGCCGTACATACAATGCACAAAAGAAGAAATTCACCTTAAAGCCTGCCGCAAAGACCAGATACGTACACATCACCCAACAAAGCCCGGGGGGTAAAATTCGCAAAGGCAGCATCATCAAAAAAGCCAAATGGCTGGATCTGGTCCGCCAGGAAGGCGGAGACACTGACGTCCTGATCTATGTCCACGGGTTCAATACAAGCCAGAAGAGTATGCTGGACCGGCTGGCAAAAATTGAAAGCAATCTCAGGGCCGACGGGTATAAGGGGGCGGTCGTCGCCTTTGACTGGCCCAGCGACGGATCGGTTCACGCCTACGACTCGGATCGTAACGATGCCAAGGCTGTAGCCCCACATCTGGTCGGGGACGGGATTTTGCCGCTACTGGGAATGTCTCCTCGCCCTAAAGTACACCTCATCGCGCATTCCATGGGGGCTTTGGTTGTCCTGCGCGCATTCTCGGACTTCGGGGATGCCGCCGGACCGGGAAACAAGGTCTGGTCGGCGGATCAGGTCGTGTTCGCGTCTGGTGATGTCGATGAAAAGTGGTTAGAAAAAGGCGCCTGGGGTGATCTGGTTCTGAAGAAGCGCAGCAAGCGGTTCACCAACTATTACAGCGGCAAAGACCAGGTTCTGGCCCTGGCCGGGGGGATTGTACATGGCGGGCGTCAGCGGGCGGGGCGCATCGGGATGCCCAAACTGACCTCGAAAGGTCATTGGGATGTTTTTTGCGACCATCAATATTTGCGAGAGGTTCCCAAAGGTCAACGCAAGTTGATGAAATCTCATCGCTGGTGGTTCGACAGCAACGGGTTTTATAAGGACCTCGCCCTGACGATCGACGGTCATCCGGCGAAAACGATGCCAACCCGGCAAAAGACCAATATCGGAGATCAGGCATTGGTGGTCTGATCACTCGGTTGCCCAACCTCTCTTTGGGGCTGAAGCGCTGTCGCAAAGTTAACTGGAGATGAACGACATATTTGCTGCGCGTTCACATGGCCACTGCATAATGTTCTATGCGGAGGTGGCCAATTCGCTTGCCACGTCCTTTTGCGAAACGGTTTTGACTGCTAGCGGAGCATTGACGCCCATGCATAAACCTTCAACACCAGAAGCTGCGGCACTACACGCCCATATACTGAAGAAGAGCGACGCGGAATACGATATCGCAATGTGGGCCGCGTGTGCCTTGGCGGCACTTCATATGAAAAGAACTGATTTGTTTCAGGATTATCGGCAAATTTGGGAAGAGAAACTGGGGGTCGTGTCTCAGCCCGAGAAATCGGATTGACTTCAAACTCTGCGGAAAAGTTCTGAAACTCTCCCAAGACCGCCGACGGTGTTTATGCCTATGTCACGCGCACAGAACTCGCGTGGGCTGCATACACATCCCGGTCAGGTTCTCGCTTGGGATTAAAATGGCAGGGGCAGCAGGGTTCGAACCCGCGACCTACGGTTTTGGAGACCGTCGCTCTACCAACTGAGCTATACCCCTGTGGTGAGCACTCAGATATGCCAGCCGCGCGGCGGACTCAAGAGGCTTTTTCAGATTCCACACCACTATCTGATCCGACAAACAAGTTGCGCAAAATGTGCAGTGCGCTAAGACAAGGTCCGGCCAGCAAAAGGAAGCCCGTGTGAACCTCCGCAAGAAGATCGCAGACAGCGAAGTTGTGCTGAACTGGGTGGCACGACGGATCGCCAGCTATATTAGATGGGTTAACCGCAACACGCGCTGGCAACGCATCGGGTACGAAGAACTGGACCAATTGGCCGAACAGGGAGAGCCGGTAATCGTTGTACTGTGGCACCAGCGGTTGGCGCAGTCCCCGTATTTCTTTCCACTGGACAAAGGCAGGATCTGTTCGATCACGTCCGCAGCCCGCGCCGGCAGCATGGTGGGCCGGGTGCAGGAACAGTTCGGTATGGACACAATCGCCATGTCCAGCCACAAGCGGCACGTGGCCCTGTCGCGTGAAGTGCTTGGTAAGATGAAGCAGGGCATTTCCATCGGCATTGCTGCGGATGGGCCACGCGGACCAGAACGGGTGCTGTCGACTGTACCTCTGGTCTGGGCGCGTACATCGGGCAAACGGGTATTTGGCATCACCTTTTCTGCGAAACACGGGCGCGAGGCCGGTACATGGGACCGCCTGCTGATGCCACGCCCCTGGCGCAATGAAGGTGTGTTTTTGTGCCGCGAATGGACGGAAACGGTGCCACGCAAAGCCAGTGAAGAAGAGTTCGAGACCCTGCGCCTGAGCCTTGAACAGCACAT
This sequence comes from Ruegeria sp. HKCCD4884, assembly GCF_013110855.1. NCBI lineage: Bacteria > Pseudomonadati > Pseudomonadota > Alphaproteobacteria > Rhodobacterales > Roseobacteraceae > Ruegeria > Ruegeria sp. HKCCD4884. Next base: position 243,662 of record NZ_WVRJ01000006.1, on the reverse strand, counting down.
GAACGATATCACAGCCGAAGCCGACCGAATGGTGGGGCGTGAGCCTTGGTCGCCTGATGCCTAACCGCCCCTGAGGCGTTGCATCAAATAGACTTCGCTGCCCTCGGGGATTGGTTCCGTAAGCCCGGTGGCAATGACGCGCCCGTCAATCGCGATAGAGACCCCCGCATCGATGGGGGCCTGCAATTGCGGGTGGGCCTGAACCAACGCCCGCAAAAGTTCGCCAGTGGTTTTGGCCTCAACCTCCACCACTTGTTGGCCCCCGGTCAATGACCGGAGGCCGGACCAAAGGTGGACTTCAACCATTGTCCTTGAGCGCAGCCAGAATGCGCGGTGGCGACATGGGCAGTTGCTTCAACCGCACGCCCGCCGCGTTGGACACAGCGTTCGCGATAGCAGCCAATGGCGGCACGATGCCTGTCTCACCCACGCCGCGCACACCAAATGGGTGGCCGGGGTTGGGTACTTCGACAATCACCGTGTCAATCATCGGCAGGTCGCTGGCAACGGGAATGCGATAGTCGAGGAAGATCGAGTTCTGCAAGCGCCCGTCCTCGCCATAGATGTATTCCTCGTTCAGAGCCCAACCGATGCCTTGGGCGGCTCCACCCTGGAATTGACCCTCAACATAGGTCGGGTGGATCGCTTTACCGGCGTCCTGAATGACCGTGTAACGGGTGATCGAGGTCTTGCCGGTTGCAGGATCGACTTCGGCATCGACAATATGAGTGCCAAAAGACACGCCCGCACCTTCCGGGGTGGCTTCAAAGTGGCCCGAGATCGGGCCGCCGGTTGACCCCATATCCGCAGTGATGTCGGCCAGCGGCATCGGATCGAAATCGCCTGCATTGGGGCCCGAAGGCACCGCGCAGCCGTCTTCCCACTTCACTGCATCAACCGGGATGCCCCACTTGGCCGCCGCGCGTTCGCATAGTTTCTCGACCGCATGTTTTGCGGCTTTGATCGTCGCCAGACCGCTTGCATAGGTCACGCGCGAGCCGTGGCTCACGTCGTTGTAACCCAGTGTCGCGGTGTCGGCGACGGTGACACGGATGTTCTCATAGGCAATACCCAGAACCTCGGCCGCCATCAGCGCCATCGACGCGCGCGAACCGCCAATGTCAGGCGTTCCGACCATCAGCTGGGCCGAGCCATCTTCGGACAGGGCCAAGGATACGCTGGTCTCACCACCATGGTTGAACCAGAACCCGCAGGAAATCCCCCGCCCCTGCCCCGGTTTCAGCGGTGCTGCGTAATGCGGATGCGCCTTGGCAGCCTCAAGCGTTTCGACCAGACCGATGCGTTCATAGGTCGGGCCATAGCTGGCCTTGGTACCCTCATGGGCGGCGTTTTTCAGGCGCACGTCGACGGGGTCGAGACCCAGCTTGTTGCACAGCTCATCGATGACCGATTCAACCGCAAAAGCCCCCATTGGCGCGCCCGGTGCCCGGTAGGCCGCCTGCTTGGGCCGGTTCGACATCACGTCATAGCCAATTTGCTTGACGTTGGTCAGGTTATAAGGCGCGAAGGCGCACATAGCGGTCATGTCGCCCGGTGCGCCGGGGAACGCCCCACCCTGCAGGCGGAACACGCCTTGTGCTGCCGAAATCGTACCGTCCTTCTTCATCCCGATCTTTACGTCCATCGATGCGGAAGACGTCGGACCGGTTGCTCGGAATACCTCGGATCGCGTCATGACGATCTTAACTGGACGATTGGCCTTGCGGCTCAGCGCCAGTGCAACAGGTTCAATGAAAACTGTGGTTTTGCCACCAAACCCCCCGCCAATTTCAGACGCGGTTACACGCAGTTGCGAGGTTTCGATGCCCAGCAACGCGGCACAGGTTTTCTGCGCAATCCAGTGGCCTTGCGTTGTGCACCACAGTTCGCCCTTGCCGTCATTACCCAACATGCCCAGACAAGCGTGCGGTTCGATATAACCCTGGTGGGTCGCCTCGGTCACAAAGCTGTCTTCGATCACCAGATCGGCCTCGGCAAATCCGGCCTCGACATCGCCGTGACCGCTTTCATGGTAGCGGACCACGTTGGGGTGCATCCCTTCGGGTACGGAATAGTCTGCCGCGCCTTCGCGGATGATAGGTGCGTCCGAAGCCATTGCCTTGTCCACGTCGGTGACATGGGGCAGTACTTCGTATTCGACCTCGATCAGCTTGAGCGCATCACGGGCCGCCAGCGCAGATGTCGCCGCCACGGCAGCTACCGCGTGACCGTCATAAAGCGCCTTCTCACCAGCCATGACGTTTTCCAGAACATTCCAGAACTCGCCTTCCAGCCCCGGCTTGAAGGGCACGTCCGCAAAATCCGCACGGGTCACAACGGCTTTGACATCCTTATGAGCCTCGGCCTTTGACGTATCGATCTTCACAATCCGTGCATGGGCGTGAGGAGAGCGCAGAACAGCGCCGTGCAACATTCCAGGTGCCGAAATATCCGCGCCGAACTTGGCACGGCCTGTAACCTTGTCCAGACCGTCAGGGCGGTTTGGGCGAGTGCCCACAAATGTGAAACCTGATTTACGATCGTCCAGAGCCATTACGACGCCTCCCGCATCTCAGCCGCCGTATCCATCACGGCGCGAATGATCTTGTCATAACCGGTGCAGCGGCACAGGTTGCCTGCCAGCCAATACCGGGTTTCCTCTTCGGTCGGGTTCGGGTTTTTCTCCAGCAGCGACTTGGCCGCCACCAGAATACCCGGAGTACAGATACCACACTGCAAAGCAGCATATTCGATCATCTTCTTTTGCAGCGGATGCAGAACGTCGCCGTCTGCAATGCCTTCGACGGTTTCGATTTGCCTACCCTCGGCCTCGACGCCCAGCATCAGGCAAGAACAGACCAGACGGCCATCAACGGTGACGGAACACGCACCGCAATCCCCGGTGCCGCAGCCCTCTTTCGCGCCGGTCAGGTTCAGCTTGTCGCGCAGACAATCCAGCAAAGTTTCGCGCGGGTCACAAAGGTATTCAACCGTGTCCCCGTTCACGGTAGTGGATACGTGGAGCTTGCTCATGCGTTTTCTCCCTTTGCGCGGGTATAGGCGATTTTCGCGGCGCGCTTGGCCAGAACGCCAGCCACCTCGGTTCGGAATGCGATCGTGCCGCGTTTGTCGTCGATCGGATTGCAGGCGGCAGAGGCGGCGGCAGCCAGCGCATCCAGCGCGGCATCGTCCAGCGTGCTGCCGATCAGGGCTTTCGCGCAATCTTCCACCAGCAGAACCGTGGGGGCAACCGCCCCCAAAGACACCCGAGCTTCGACGATGGTGTCTCCGTCCAGACGCAAGCTTACGCCGACGCCAACAACGGCGATGTCCATTTCCGTACGCGGGATGAATCGAAGATAGGCATCACCTGCGCTGTCGCCCCGAGCAGGAATATGGACGGCCGAGATGACCTCGCCCTTCGTCAGTGCGGTTTTGCCAGGGCCAGTGGGGATATCCTCGACTGCAACCTCACGGGTGCCATCCGGGCCGGTGACCGTGACCGTCACACCCGCTGCAACCATCGCTGGCACGGAATCAGCCGCCGGAGACCCGTTGCACAAATTGCCGGTCAAAGTTGCGCGCCCCTGCACCTGGGTGGATCCGATCAGGTCCATCGCCTCAACCACGCCGGGCCAATCTTTGCCCAGATCAGGATGCTCGCTCATCTCGGCACCGGTTGCGGCCACACCAAGCGTCCAGCTGCCATCGGCATTGCGGGTGATGTCGTGTACACCGTTGATTTTCTTGATGTCGATCAGCGTATCGGGTGTCACCAGTTCCGAGCGTAACTGCACCAAAACATCGGTGCCACCCGCCAGAAACCGTGTAATACCCGTCGCATTTGAAGCCAGAGCCGAAGCTTCGGCAAAGCTGGCGGGGCTGTGATAATCCATGAAGCTACCTCGTACCTGTTGATCAGGGATATCTGGGTTCGGGGCGACGTTAATTCACCCCTCGTCCGGCGTCCATGGGCCGAGCGACCAAAATTCAAATTCCAGATGTCGCTTTTAGGAAGGGTTCAGAGATCGATTTCAATCACGCCGTCGGGTTCCGCCGCTCGGCTTTGGCACAGGATCATCGCGCCTTCGCGCTGTTTCTTGGACAAAACGAAATCCCGATGCTCGACCGTACCTGAAACGACACCGCATTTGCACACGCCGCAGATGCCGTCAGCACATTTCACATCCACGTGAAACCCAGCTTCATTCAAGACCTGAGCGGCGTCCTTTTCTGCGGGCACAGACAGCGTTTTCCCCGAGCGGGTAAGCTTGATTGTAAATGGATGGTTTTCGTATTCGGGCGTTTCGGGAACCGAGAAATATTCCAAATGTCGCGTCTCTTCCGGGAAACCTTGGCGCTCAGCCGCTTGCATCACCCCGTCCATGTAGCGATCCGGTCCGCAGGTGTAGACATGCCATCCGTCCTGATAGCCAGACAGGATCGCACCCAAATCGGCGCGGGTATCTTCATCTGAGAAATGATAATGCACGCGATCTGCCCAGGGCATCGCGGCCAGATCCGCCAGATACCCGGCCCCGCCCCGCGTGCTAGCCGAGTAATGCAACTCGAACTCTCGACCCAAGGCGTGCAGGCGATGGGCAAAGGCTATCATCGGAGTGATGCCGATACCACCGCCCATCAGGAAGGTCTTGGTTGCCGTTTCATCCAGTTCGAAATGGTTGATCGGCTTCGAGATGAAGACTTTGCGCCCCTCGTTGAAGATGCGATGCAAAAGCGCCGAGCCACCGCGCCCTTCATCTTCGCGCAGCACACCGATCTGATAGGTCGACCTGTCTGACGGGTTGCCGGACATGGAGTATTGCCGCAAGAATTCCGGCGCGACCAATACGTCCAGATGTGCGCCCGCCGCCCATCCCGGCAGGGGCGCACCGTCCAGCGTTGAGAATTCATACTTCGTTACATCGGCGGTCATCTTATCGACCTTGGTCACGGCAACCCGCATCACCGGTGCGTCACCGGCGATCTGATAGCGGTGGATGACCGACATATCCCCGCTGGCCTTGCGGGACTTGTATTCATCGGCTGTCACCATGGCCTCGTAGGCCGCAATCCCGGCCTCGCGATCCATGGCAAAGGGATAGGGCCACGGGTGTGGGGCCAGATAGGCGGGATAGACGGCCAGCGTCTGATCTTCGTATTTCAGGTCCAGATCCGTTTGCAGATCACGCCGGTTCAACGGATGCGTTGTGGGGCGATAGGAACCGTCCGGCTGCAGCTCAATATCCCACCACCATTTCTTGATGTCATTCAGACCGCCATTGCCGACCGCATCGTCCAGCTTGGCCAGTGCGGGCGCGGCAGAGGGGATGTTCATCGCGGCCCAGCGGAACGGGCGTTCCTTGAAGATGCCTTCAAGGTTCCACGGGCATGTTTTCATGCACCGCCCGCACATCGCCCCTCCTGGTGTTGTTACCCGATAGGTCGCACATTTCTGACTGTCGGATTTCCAGATTTCATAGCCGTTGAACATCAGCTTCGGCCCGGCCGTGATCGCGCCCGACGGACATTCGCGCGCGCATTTGTTGCAAGACTCGCAAAAGCTCTGCAGGCCGAAATCAATCGGTTTGTCGTGTTCCATCGGCATATCGGTGGTCACAGCCCCGGACTTCAGTCGCGGGCCGAGATAAGGGTTCAGGATCACTTCTCCGATCCGACTGACCTCACCCAGACCAGATAGCAACAGCAACGGAGGTTGCAGCACCTCGCCATCCATCACCGTATGCGCTTTGGCCTTGTAGCCGAGGTTGCGGATTTGCTGTGCAATCACGCCGCCCAGCAGCGAAAAGCGCAGATAGGCACGCATGGACTGGGCAACGCTGATCCAGTCATCACCGCTGGCGCCTTCCATCGTTTCATAGCCCTGATCGATGATCATGCTGATCGCCTGATCATGGGGCGGTACGATTTCTTCACCCGTCGCATCATGAGAATACCACGCCCATTCTGGGCAGCGGCTAAGGCCCACCGCATCGACCCCGAGGAAATAGGTCGCCGCTTTTATATTCGCCGCATTCCTTTGGGCGTCAGTTGGTTTTATAGCCTCAGCGCTTTCCCCATCCTGTAACAGGACGAAGGCCCCCAACGCGCGGCGTTGCGCGAAGCTGGGCGCGGCCTTGCGAACGTAGTACCCGCCTTTCGCAGCGTCCTGCAGCGACTTGCCCATATCGCCGAACTGAGCACGGGCAAACATGTCGGCACGTTTGGGTACACGGGCGACGTTTTCTTCGTCGATATACGTGGTCGGCGTCTCGACCCGTTTGAGTTTCTCGAACGGATGCGCCCCGTCCACATAGCGCCGTTTGGAATACGGATCACGGTTCAGGGCATTTTTGGCAAAGCCAGTTCCCAGCCACCATGCCGGCCCTTGTGTGTGAAACCAGGGCTGTTGCGCCATGGGCTTGAGCGGTCGGTCATGGGCAATGGGCATCTCGGTCGTGACGGCAGCCAGACCAAATCGTGTCCCCAGCCACGGAGCAATCAGTTCCCCGTCTTCGACCGTGGCAAGCCCGGCGGCCACGGCCAACTTGCCCAAATCAACTTCTGACGACATCACGCTGTGCGCCCGCGCGTCAAAACCCAGCAGACGGATATAGTTGGCGATGACCACGGCATTTTCGGTGGCCAGCAGACAGGCACGATGATCCTGCGCATCTGTGATCCAGTCTGCGCCGGGTTCTGATGGGTCTGGGTCGCGATTGTATTCGTACAGAAAAACAATGCTGTTCCGGTGGCTGTCGATCGGCTTGGGCGCAGCCTCCATACTGTCTTTCAGATCCGCCATGATGACGTCGATCCCTGAGGCCAGGGTCTTGGTCTGGCGTGTGCGCAACGCATGGGCAAGCCGGTCAATATCCGGGTTGCGGCGCGGCTGCGCCAGCAAAGCAGCCGACGGCAAAGGCCCGCAGCCCATCATTGACGCATCGTTGAAATACCCAAACGCTTTCAGATGGTTGGCACGTTCCTGCGGGTCGGAAGGTATCTCTGACGCAACCGGGTTTACCAGCCCGTCGCGAATGGCGTCCATCATCGCCTGAAATTCGCCCATCGCGTTGACGATGCTGCCTGGATGTTCCGGTCGGTAAAAACTCAGTTCAGCCATCGAAGGAACAAGCGACAGGTCCGGCCCTTCGTCCGTCCGGGCCAAACGCTCCAGCGGGTAACGCCCCATGTGAACGGGCCGGTTTTTATCCGAGAAAAAGCGGATTCCCATTATGCGCCTCCTGTTGCTTACCATCTCCTATCCCGACATGGACAGCAAAACCATTCATGCATAATCATAAACAGTATGAGCAAAATCAATTTCACAGACCTCGACGGCAAAGTCCTGCGCACATTTTTGACCATACTCGAGGAAAGCTCGGTCTCGAAAGCTGCGGACCGACTGGGCGTCACACAATCCGCGATCAGCCATACCTTGGCCAAGCTGCGGCAGGTGTTGGGTGATCCGCTGTTTGTCCGTTCCGGTCAGGGCCTGATTCCGACCGAGCGCGCTCTGTCCCTGAAAGACCCGGCCCAAAGGGTGTTGGACGGGATGCGCGCACTGACCGAGGGCAGACCGTTCAACCCCTTGTCCGAACAGATCGACATACGCATCGCCACCAACGACATGCCGCGTGAGTCGATCTTTCCGCCACTCCTTCGCGAAACCCGCGCCGAAAAAGTGCGCCTGAAGTTGGAATTCATCCCCTCGGGCGTTCCAGATCCTGACCTGCTGCGCAGTGACCGGTGCCAGTTGATGCTTACCCCGCTGCCACCCGATGGGCCGGATATCTTTCAGAAACGCCTGATGACCAGCCCGCTGATGATGTTCTACGACGCCGCACAACGCAATCCGCCGGACAGTTGGCAGGCATATTGCGACAGCGATCACGTCGAAGTGCGCTTTGCCGATGGCCGCAACGCCCGCGCTGTCATGCGCGGCGTCGATCAAAGCCAGATCAGACCTGCCGTTGTGACCTTGCCGCACTTCAATGCAATTCCGGCCTTCGTACGGGGCAGCGACCTGATCTCGACCGATACGGCGCTGATGAAACAGGGGCCGCTTGCCGCGCTGGATTGCGCACCGCTGCCTTTCGAATGCCCGCCTGTGTCCATCTACATGGTCTGGCATCAGCGATCCGCAAATGATCCCGCACACCGTTGGCTGCGCGCCCGGATCGAAGCCATCGCAGCCACCCTTCAGACCTGAGACAACAGCCAGTTGCGAATGATCTCAACCATTTGCGGCTGCCGTGGCTTGCGCGGCGCGACAATGTAAAACCCCAGATCTTCGATCAAGACATCCTCAAGTGGCTGGACAAGACGGCCCGAAGCAAGCTCGGACGCAACCAGCGGCGCATTGGCAAGTGCGATCCCTTGCCCGGACAGTGCGGCATCAATCGCAAGACTGGTCTGGCTGAAGCTCATCATCCGTGGCTTGCCGCTTACGCCCACCCTATCAAGAAACAAAGGCCACAACCCGTGAGTGTCATTGAGCAATACTTGCCCAAGCAGATCAGAGGGATGGGTCACTTGCCCGGCAATGGATGGGCTGCACACCGGGACGAATTCTGTTGAGAACAACGGCACGGCATCCAGGTCGGACGCAAAGGGCGCCCTGCCCTGCCTGACCGCCAGATCCACGCCATCCGATTTGAAATCCGCCAGACGTTCGCGCGCGTCCACCTGAACCGAGATATCCGGATACGAGTCGATGAAATCCGATAGTCGTGGCACCAGCCATTTTGAGGCAAAGCTAGGCGTGACCGACAATATGATCTGGCGGTCCTGCGATAACTCCTCTACAGCCTCTTCAATTAACCTGAAGGCCCTTCGTAAAGGCGCATGAAACTTGCGTCCGGCTTCAGTCAGCCGCAAACCACGCGGCAAGCGGTCGAACAGAACATCACCCAGCCTGGCCTCTAGCCCCCTCACTTGTTGTGCAACCGCGCCTTGCGTCACGCCCAGTTCTTCGGCGGCCAGTCGAAAATTCAAATGTCGCGCAGAGGCTTCAAAGGCTCGCAAAGCATTCAGAGGAGGAAGAGCTACCATGAAATGGTCCTGTAGATTTTCTACAGCATAGAGTCAGCATAACTGATTGGTCAAACTAGGCCTTGATCGCCATCTTGGGATCAAATGAAAACGGAGATGTCAGATGGAAAAAGTAGCTCTTATAACAGCCGGCGGTAGCGGCATGGGTGCAGATTCCGCACGCAGACTGGCAGCAGATGGGTTCAAGGTTGGTATTTTGTCGGCCTCTGGCAAAGGCGAAGCCTTGGCCCACGAGCTGGGTGGCGTCGGTGTGACCGGCTCGAACCAGTCCACCGTGGATTTGCAAAAGCTTGTCGATGCTGCGATGGCCCATTGGGGGCGTATTGACGTACTGGTGAATTCCGCTGGTCACGGCCCCCGCGCCCCGATCCTTGAGCTGACGGATGAGGATTGGCACACCGGCATGGATGTCTATTTCCTGAACGCGGTCCGTCCGACCCGGCTGGTGACGCCGATCATGCAGGCGCAGGGTAGTGGGGCGATCATCAATATCTCAACCTTTGCCGCATTCGAACCTGATCCGGTGTTTCCAACTTCGGGTGTGTTGCGGGCTGGTTTGGCCGCATTCACCAAGCTGTTCTCGGACAAATATGCCTCCGAGAACATCCGCATGAACAACGTCCTGCCGGGCTTCATCGACAGTCTGCCCGAGAAAGAAGAATTCCGCAGTCGCATTCCAATGGGGCGTTATGGGCACAGCTATGACGAGATCGCTTCGGTCGTGGCCCTTTTGGCATCTGAAGGGGGCGGCTACATCACCGGGCAGAATATCCGGGTGGATGGCGGCATCACCCGGTCTGTCTGACCTCAGAACCGTGCCTTTATCAGGTGTGTCAGCGCCGCGCCGGATTCAAAAAAAGCGCGGCGCACGCGTGTCCAGCTTTCGCGATGCTCGGGCACGGCGGGCACAGGTAAACGTGTGGGATCTTCGGCAAGAAGGCTTTCGGCCATCATGCGACCAAACACCGTGCCGGGTCCGATGCCGCGACCGGAGTACCCGTGGGCGGCCAAAGCGTTCGGGCCGATCTGCGTGATCTTCGGGATATGGTCGGACGTCATGGCGATCCGGCCGTGCCATCCTTGCTCAAACGGCTGGTCGGCGAGTTGAGGGTAAAGCTCTGCCAGTTTGCGTCGGACCCAGGCGGTGTGTGCACTCCGACCTGCATTGCCAAGGTCGCCCATGCCGCCAATAATCATGCGGCCTGCCTGATCCAGGCGAAACGACGTCATGATCAAACCGGTATCCCAGCACCCTTCTTCTTGCGGCAGAATACTGGCGCGCAAGTTATGCGACAGCGGAGCGGTCGCGTATTGGAAGTAATAAACCGGCACATAGGCGGTCGCGGTATTTGGCAAACCAAGGTGATAGGCGTTGGTCGCCTGAATGAGGGACTTGGCCCGCACCACCCCTTTCGGTGTATTCAGCACCCATTGGCCGTTTTCATGGCGCATGGTCTGCACCGGGCTTTGCCCATGTATCTGCGCCCCGGTCTGCGCCGCCGCTCGCGCCAACCCGACCGCATAAGCCAGCGGCTGTATGGTTCCGGCGCGAGGATCGAACAAAGCCCCATGGAACGCATCACTACCGGTTCTTTCCCGTGCCTGATCCGCCGACAGCAGTTCAACCGGCGCACCTGACGCGCTCAGCTGTGCGTGGCGCGTTTGCAGGTCTTTCAGTCCGGCGGCGGAATGCGCGCAATGCAAGGTTCCGTTGCGCACAGGTTCACAGGCGATGCCGTGCTTCTCGATCAACGCGAACACGTCTGAGGGCGCTTGGGCCAGCAGATCAATAAGGCGGTCACCCGCCACATTTCCGATATGAGCACGGATTTCTTCAGGCGGAAGCCAGAGGCCAGCATTGGCCAAACCGACATTGCGACCCGATCCGCCAAAGCCGATCTCTTGTGCCTCAAGCAGACATACCGACGCGCCACTGCGGGCTGCCGTCAATGCCGCTGAGCATCCGGTATATCCGCCCCCAATGACCGCCAGATCAACTTCGGTGTCTGCGTTCAGGGGTAGGGCTGAGACCGTCTCGGAGCAGGTGCTGCGCCAAAGAGCATTTTCGGGATCGTTCACATCTGGCCTCTGAGTCTTTTGCGCGGATCATCTTACCGAAAACAACGCTTTGCAAGCGGACTTGTTCAGGTGCAGTCGGAACGAAAAAGACCTCTTGATGCATACGCACCGAAGAGGTCTTTTTTAAGAAATGACGCAAACGGGCGGGACGCCGCCCGGAAACTTTCAAACGTCGATCGAGCGTGCGATCAACTCTTTCATCACTTCATTGGTCCCACCGTAGATCATTTGAACCCGCGCATCCGCATAAAGACGCGCAATCGGGTATTCCATCATGAAGCCGTAGCCGCCGAACAGCTGCAGACACTCATGCATGATCTCGTTCTGCACCTCTGAACCCCAATATTTGGCCATCGAAGCGGTGGCAGCGTCCAGCTCGCCGGCTTCCAGCTTGGCAACACAATCGTTGATGAAGCTGCGCAGAACCTCGGCTTTGGTCTTGCATTCCGCCAGCTTGAACCGGGTGTTTTGGAAGTCCATCACCCGCTGTCCAAACGCTTTACGCTCCTGCACGTATTTGACCGTTTCAGCGATGGCGAAATCAATCGCGCCCAGCGCCATGATCGCGATGTTCAGCCGCTCCCACGGCAGTTGTTTCATAAGCTGGTAAAAGCCCTGCCCTTCTTCATCCCCCAGCAGGTTGGTCATCGGCACTTTGACATCTTCAAAGAACAACTCCGCCGTATCGTTGCCCTTCATGCCCAGTTTTTTAAGGTTCCGCCCCCGGCGAAAGCCATCGGCCCCTTCGGTTTCGACCACGATCAAAGACACACCACGCGCGCCTTCGGATTTGTCTGTCTTGGCCGCTACGATAATCAGGTCAGCTGACTGCCCATTTGTGATGAAAATCTTGGATCCATTCAGCCGATAAGAGTTTCCGTCTTTTTCAGCCGTCGTCCGCACCGCCTGTACGTCTGACCCGGTGCTGGGTTCCGTCATCGCCAACGCGCCAACCATCTCGCCCGAAGCAAGTTTCGGCAGCCATTTGTGCTTTTGATCTTCGCTGCCATAGGCGGTGAGGTAATGCGTCACAATCGACTGAATGCCATAGCCCCAACCGGCATCGCCACGCGCGCCCTGTTCGTAGGCGGTGATTGCATCGAACCCCATGCCGCCGCCGACACCACCATACTCTTCGGGGATTGCACCCGCCATCAGCCCGGTTTCACCCGCCTTGCGCCAAAAGCCGCGATCCACCACGCCGTTTTCGACCCAGGTTTCGATATTCGGCGACAGTTCATCATCCATGAACCGGCCTGCCATATCCGCAAACATGCGGTGTTCGTCGGTGACCCACGCTGCGGTGGAAGTGAAAAGTGGCATCGAACGCTCTCCAGACAATCTTTCCAGTAAGCCTAGCGTTCCGCCTGATTCACGCCAATGCATGTGACGCCGCGTCCTGCCGTCGAACAACGCAACGTCTCATGCCCAAAACTGAAAGAACCACTTTTTCTTGAGCAGGTTCAGGACAATGCCGCATCCAGCAGATTTGCCGCTGCATCCTTGGCGTCTTGCGCCGGATCGCATTGTTGAAGCAGAACGGCCGAGACAATAGCCCCTTCTTGCAACAGTACGATCTGACAGGCCAGTTTATGCGGGTCTGAAGCACCGGCTTGCTCGGCAACCGAAGTGAAATGGTCCAGCAGGAATTGCTTGTGTTCGGCAGCCTGTACATGGATCGGGTGATCCGGGTCCTGGAATTCAGCGCCTGCCTTGATGAACATGCACCCCCGGAACTCATCTTCTTCGAACCATTCTTTCAGCGCATCGAAACTGGCGAGGATTTGCTCGGCTGGCGTTTCCGCCATCTCGTCAATTCGCTTTAGAAACCAATCACGAAAGCTTTCGTCCCGCAAACGCAGAGCCGCAAGGATCAGCTCTTCCTTGGTGCGGAAGTGCTTGTACATCGACGTTTTGGACACACCCGTTTCCACCACCAGCTTGTCCATGCCAGTCGCGTGAAACCCATCGCGGTAAAAGACCTTCAGGGCCTTGCTCACCAGTTCGTCCCGTTTGTTTGGGCGCATGATTCGGCTCCATAGTGTACCGTTCTGTACATATTAGCCCGAAACGCGAAGTACAATAACACCAAATCAAATACCTGATTTTAAAAATTTTATTAGACCCAACAGTCTCGATCTGAAATTTTTCGAAGTTTACTCTTGCAAAAGTTAACAGATCGGTACACTTTGAATTCGAAAGTTAACCGATCTGTACACCAGAGGATTTGACCGATGAAACGTCGCGCCAGCATTTTCCCACCTCAGTACGTTCCGTTCCTTCTGACCATGGCCCTTCTGGCCGCATCACTCACCTGAAAGCCCTTGCCTCATGTCTCGCCCTCCTCTGCCCCCATTCACGTTCGAAACCGCAACTCAAAAAGTGCGGATGGCGGAAAACGCCTGGAACAGTCGCGACCCCGACCGGGTGACGCCCGCCTACACTGAGGACAGTCAATGGCGAAACCGGGCTGAGTTTCTGTCAGGCCATGCCGACATCCACGCCTTCCTTACGCGCAAATGGCGCAAGGAACTGGACTATCGCCTGATCAAGGAACTCTGGGCCTTTGCCGGACATCGCATTGCTGTACGCTATGCTTATGAATGGCGAGACGACAGCGGCCAGTGGTTCCGCTCTTATGGCAACGAGAACTGGGAATTTGCCGAAGACGGGCGCATGTCGTACCGCCACGCCTCGCTGAACGATCTGCCGATCACCGAAGAGGACCGTCTGTTTCACTGGCCGCAAGGTGAACGCCCCGAAGATCATCCCGGACTGTCAGATTTAGGTCTTTGAAAGGAATCACCATGCCCCGTGCCTTTTCCGAACGCGCCTTCACCCCAGCCGTCCGCGCCCATCAAGAGCGGATGGGATCGGCAAAAACCTATGCCAAGTTCATCGAAAGTGGGCCACAGCAGGGCCACTTGATCGGCGAGCCCGAAAAAGAGTTCATTCAGGCACGTGACGGGTTCTATCATTCGACGGTGTCTGAAACCGGCTGGCCCTATGTGCAGTATCGCGGTGGGCCTGTTGGGTTTTTGAAAGTGCTGGGGCCGCAGACCATCGGCTATGCGGATTTTTCCGGCAACAAGCAGTATATCTCGCGCGGCAATCTGGATGGGAATGATCGGATTGCGATGATCTTGATGGATTACGCCAATCAGCGCCGCCTGAAGATCCTTGGGCGTGTCGAATTTACAGAAGGCGAAGCCGCTGCAGCCAGTTTGTATCCCGAAGGGGCCGAGGCCCCGGCGGAACGTGCCGTGATCATCCGCGTCGAGGCACTGGACTGGAACTGCCCGCGCCACATCACCCCTCGCTTCACCGAGGCCGAGTTGCGCCCCCATCTCAACACGCTTGGACAGCAACTAGCCCAGTTGCAGGCAGAAAATGAGCGGCTGAAACAAGAGTTGGCCAAGTCAGGCTAACGCGTCGGGCGATGCCGGGTTTTCGATTTACAGGAAAGGAATTTGCGCAATGGTTCGTTCAGTCGTTCAACTCTCGGCAGCCTGTGTAGCGGCAGCGGCCTTGATACTATTGATCCTGATGCTTGGGTTTTTCGCGTCACCCAGCGCCGTGCGCACATCGCCTTCTGTGTTCAGCACAATGCTATTTGATCACCTGCAGCAGGAGTGAAAGGCGATCAGCCTCGACTGGCTTTGACCATTGCTGCAATACCTGCGGCGCAAAACTCGACCAAGGGCTCTATGTCAGGCTGATTACCACCTTGCGACAGCGCCCTAACGCGCCAGCCGCTGTTGAGATGCGCCAACATGGCTGAAACCGAGTACACCTGACCACTGGCCAACACTGCCGGATCAACATCGGGGTAAAGCGTAGCAATCTCTGCGATAAAGTGCTGGGCTGTCGGATCGAAACACTCGGCGGCAATGTCGCTCCACCGTGGATCGACGGACACATGCGCAACCAGTCGGCCATAGGCCATCCAGCCTGGACCACCCGTTTCAGCCAGCTCTACATAAGGGCGGATAAAGCTGTCCAGAATGCTGTGCAATGTCAGCGACCCCTCTGCCCTGGCTTTGTTCAGCGTCTCGACCCGTAACTGCGCCAGTTCATCCGCGCGGCGCGCGACGGTGCGATAGAAAAGTTCTTCTTTTCCGCCGCCGTGATGGTGCACCAGGCCGATCTGCACACCCGCCAAAGCGGCAATATCGCGGATCGAGGCACCTTCGAATCCCCGTTCGGCAAAGACCAATTCCGCTGCATCCATGATCCGCGCCCGCGTCTCCAAGGACCGCTTGGAAGGCGCTCTTTGCCTTGGTTTTTCTATGTTTTTTAGACTCATGATTTTCACCTTGCCTTATTTTGGTCGTTCGTTCAAGTTAAGCTTCGCGAACTTTGGGAGGGTTCATGGAAGAAACGCGCGACGCATTCGCCCTGATCGGAGCGGGACCGATGGGATTGGCCGCGGCCAAGGTGCTGAAAGAACAGGGCATCGCATTTCAAGGGTTCGAGCTGCATTCGGATGTGGGCGGTCTGTGGGACATCGACGCCCCCAGATCAACCATGTACGAGACAGCGCATCTGATCTCGTCCAAGCGCATGACCGAGTTCGAAGACTTCCCGATGGATGAGTCCGTGGCCGAGTACCCTTCTCACCGGGCGATGCGCGACTACTTCCGCGCGTTTGCGGATCATTTCGGGTTGCGTAAGGACTATAGGTTTAACACAGAAGTCACCCAGATCACGCCGCTGGGCAACTCGGGGGATGGTTGGCGTGTCAGTTGGAGGGATGCCGAAGGTGACCATCAGGCCGACTTCGCAGGTGTTATGATAGCAAACGGCACCTTGTCGGAACCGAACATGCCTGAATTTCCCGGAACCTTCGACGGCGAATTGATCCATGCCTCGCACTACAGGTATCCCAGTCAATTCGACGGCAAACGAGTATTGGTTGTAGGTGCAGGCAACTCCGGTTGCGACATTGCGGTGGATGCGATCCACCATGCAAAACGCTGCGACCTGTCGATGCGGCGCGGATACTATTTCGTCCCGAAATATGTCTTTGGCAAACCTGCTGACACGATGGGTGGCAAGATCCGCCTGCCCATGTGGCTAAAGCGAAAGGTCGACAGCCTGATCCTCAGCTGGTTCGTCGGAAATCCCCAAAAATACGGCTTTCCCAAACCCGATTATCAGCTTTACGAAAGCCATCCTGTGGTGAATTCACTGGTCCTGTATCACGCGGGTCATGGCGATTTGCGCATTCGCCCCGATATCGACCGGCTGGAGGGTCACACCGTTCACTTCAAAGACGGTTCCAGCGAAGACTATGACATGATCCTCGCTGCCACCGGATACAAGCTGCACTATCCGTTTGTCGACAAGGACCTGCTGAACTGGCAGGGCGATGCACCGCATCTGTACCTGAACACCATACACCCCGAACGCGACGATCTGTTTGTGCTGGGCATGGTCGAGGCCACGGGTCTTGGCTGGCAGGGGAGACACGAACAGGCCGAGATGGTGGCGCGCTATATCAAGGGTCTTCAAAGCGGTTGCCCGGCGGCGGCCGATCTGAAAACCGAAAAACAAAAAGACTACAGGCGCGCCACCGGAGGCATGAACTATATCGACCTACCCCGCATGGCTTACTACGTTGACAAGGCCACCTATAGAAAAGCCGTCACTGGCTGGATCGACCGGCTGCGGAAAGCCGCCGCATGAATGGTATCGACGAAGTCACGCTGAATTTCAGCCCGGCGTCGCTGACGTTGCTGAACTCTATTCTGGCCATTGTGATGTTCTCGATCGCGATCGACCTGACGCCTCGGGATTTTGATCGCCTGAGACGCGCGCCAAAACCTGTGATTGTCGGGCTGGTATCTCAGTTTGTGGTCTTGCCCGCACTGACCTTTGCGCTGGTCTGGTTCACAGAGCCGCGTGCTTCCATAGCGTTAGGGCTGATCCTTGTGGCAGCTTGTCCGGGCGGCAACATCTCGAACTTCATAACACATCGCGCGGGCGGCAATGCGGCGCTGTCCGTGTCGATGACCGCATTCGCCACCATTGGCGCAATCTTCATGACGCCTTTCAACATCGCGCTTTGGGGCGGGCTGTTTCCACCGACCCGTGCGATCCTGCAGCAAACCCAGATCGATCCGGTGCAAATCGCCATTCTCGTCGGCTTTATGCTGATCCTGCCCCTTGTTCTGGGCATCACACTGAATCAGCGTCGTCCCGCCCTGACCGCACGTTTACGCGCACCGCTGCAATACTTGTCGATGGGTATCTTCGCGGCTTTCATCTTGCTTGCCCTGGCCGCCAACTGGGGATTCTTCCTCAGCTTTGCCGGGGCTGTCGCCGGGCTTGTGATCCTTCACAACGCCCTGGCACTGGGGGGCGGTTGGGTCGTGGCCACTCTGACCCGGCTGTCCCCCTTTGATCGTCGCGCAATCACCATAGAGACCGGCATTCAGAATTCAGGGCTTGGACTGGTCTTGATCTTCGCCTTTTTCCACGGGCTGGGCGGCATGGCCGTTGTGGCCGCGTTCTGGGGCATCTGGCACGCGATATCGGGCATTGCGCTTGCGTCGATCATGGCCCGAACCGAGGCTGCGCGATGACCCGTATTCTGATCACAGGCGCCGCCGGTATGGTCGGGCAAGCACTATTGCCGGAACTTGAAGGGCATGAGGTCTTTGCCACCGACCTCAAGCGCCCGGAGTCTTTGCCTGAATGTATCGCCTTCCTGCCGATGGACGTGACAAGCGATGCCTCTGCCCGCGTGATCACCAAGGTGAAGCCGGATGTCATCGTGCATCTTGCTTCCATCGTGACGCCCCCGCCCAAGACTGGACGCACCGCAGCATATGCAGTTGACGTCGATGGAACACGCAAGGTGGTGAATGCGGCGATTGCCAACGGGGTGCGACGGCTTGTGGTCACATCCTCGGGTGCCGCTTATGGCTATCACCCGGACAACCGCATTCCGCTGCGTGAGCGTGACCCGCTGCGGGGCAATCCGGAATTCCCTTATTCCGACCACAAGAGACAGGTCGAGGAATTGTTGGCGGAAGCCCGCAATACTGCCCCTGATCTTGAACAAGTGGTTCTGCGCGTGGGGACAGTTCTGGGGGCCGGAACCGAAAACCAGATCACCGCCCTGTTTCACAAGCCTCGCCTGCTGGCCGTAACCGGCAGTGAAAGTCCTTTTGTCTTTATCTGGACACACGATCTGGCCCGCATCCTGCGGCGCGCAGCGACAGACGGGCCACCCGGTATCTTCAATGTCGCTGGGGACGGTGCAATGGGCGTCACAGATCTGGCTGATGCTATGGGGAAATCGGTTCTGCGTCTTCCCGCTTGGGCGCTGAAAGCGGCCCTGACCGTGGCACGCCCGCTTGGCTTGTCTCGCTATGGGCCGGAACAGGTGCGGTTTCTGCAATATCGACCGGTTTTGGACAATTCCGCCCTCAAATCAGAATTCGGCTATACACCCGAAAAAACCAGCGCCGAGGTGTTCGCGTTCTGGCTAAAGCAGGCCGGGCTATGAAGACAGCTGTCATATCAGGCGGGGCGGGCGGTTTGGGGCAAGCCCTGAGCCAAGCCCTACAAGCTCGCGGTTGGCGGGTGGTGTTGCTGGACCTTGACGTCTCAGGCTTGGACACAAGGCCAAACCAGTTGCCAATCGCTTGCGATCTTACAGATCCCGAGCAGCTTGCTGACGCAACTCAAAGGGTGATCGAATCCAGCGAAAGTATCGATCTGGTCATCTACAACGCCGGGGTAACGCAAATTCGGGGGTTTGATCAGTCCGACGCTGCCAGCCATCGAATGGTGTTCGACATTAACTACTTCGCGGCCGTTGAAATGGCCCGCGCGTTTCTGCAAGCGGTTCGGGTATCACAGGGAACGCATCTTGCGATTTCGTCCGTAGCAGGGTTTGCACCGCTCTATCACCGAACGGCCTATGCTGCATCGAAACACGCGCTTGAAGGGTTCTTTAAGTCACTCCGCTCCGAAGAAGCACCTCATGGTGTTCGGGTTCAGATCGCGGCACCGTCTTTCGTGGCCACCAACCCGGGCAACGCACAAGAGCAGGCCGATGGAACGGCAAGACCCGGATCGGCAAAGGATGGTATGGATGAGATGAGCCCTGAGGCCGCCGCCAAAGCAATCCTGCGAGGATTGGACAAATCGCAGCCAATGATTCCGGTTGGACGTGTGGCGCGTTTGTCTTGGTGGCTGAACAGCCTCTCACCGCGCCTGTATCAACGCATGATGGAGCGCAACATACGCGGGCCAGCAGAATAGAATTTTGCCATGACCCCTTGACCTTCCCGTGACTGGAACCCTCATTTGGAGGGCAAGGCAAGCTGCGGAACGAGTCGCATGGCACATAAAACACTCACAGAGCTAAAAATCACCGGCATGGGCTGCGCGTCCTGTGTGGGCCGTGTCGAAGCCGCCCTGCGCGATGTGCCAGGTGTCGATGCGGCCTCAGTAAACTTTGCAACCAAATCAGCGCAAGTGGCGTTTGACGGGCCGGTTACGGCTATGACTGCGGCGCTGGACGCGGCAGGGTATCCTGCTGAAACCAAATGCGTTGATCTGAATGTCGACGGGATGAATTGCGCCTCGTGCGTGGCCAAGATCGAACGCGCGCTGGCAGCCAACCCGGGTGTGATCGACGCGCAGGTCAATCTCGCAACTCAAACCGCCACAGTGACATACGCGGCGGGGACAACCACGCCAGAGCAGTTGGCACAGGTCATCACCGGAATCGGATACCCCGCGCGCCTTCAAAACGCCCATGAACCTGAAAGCCGCGAAGATGACGAAATTCGCAGTCTGGTCCGCACCACGATGCTTGCCGCCGTCCTCGCGCTGCCCGTGTTTATTCTTGAGATGGGCGGGCACATGATCCCCGCATTCCATCATTGGGTACACGCCACCATCGGTGTGCAGACCAGTCAGCTTATCCAGTTTGCTCTGACCTCGGCCCTGTTGATCGGTCCGGGACGGGTGTTTTACCGCAAGGGCATCCCATCCCTGTTACGCGGCACGCCAGACATGAATGCGCTGGTCGCGCTTGGGACCGGGGCGGCCTATCTCTATTCCGTGGTGGCCACATTCGCCCCGGGTGTGCTGCCGCAAGGCACCGCGAATGTCTATTTCGAAGCCGCAGCAGTCATCATTGTATTGATCCTTCTGGGCCGACTCATGGAGGCGCGCGCCAAAGGCAGAACCGGCGCCGCAATCCGGAAGCTGGTAGGCTTGCAGCCCAAGACCGCAAGGGTCGAAGTAGATGGCCGAACAGAGGACCGTCCTATTGCTGAAATAGTTGTGGGAGACATTTTGCGCGTTCGTCCGGGCGAACGGATGCCAGTGGACGCCGAAGTGCTAGAGGGCACATCTTACGTCGACGAAAGCATGATCACTGGCGAGCCTGTGCCGGTCGGAAAATCGCAAGGGGCCGCTGTTGTTGGCGGCACGGTGAACGGGACCGGCGCCTTGCGGGTACGCGCCGCGCGCGTTGGGGACGACACAGTTCTGGCTCAGGTTATCCGCATGGTGCAGCAAGCACAGGGGGCCAAATTGCCCATTCAAGGGCTGGTCGACCAAATCACCTATCGTTTTGTCCCAGCCGTCATTCTCGTCGCTGTGATCACCGTCATACTCTGGTTGGTTTTCGGTCCCAGCCCCGCCCTGCCGCTGGCGCTTGTGGCAGGTGTTTCGGTGCTGATCATTGCTTGCCCTTGTGCGATGGGACTGGCGACGCCCACTTCAATCATGGTGGGCACGGGGCGCGCAGCAGAACTGGGAGTATTGTTCCGCAAAGGCGATGCATTGCAGCAGCTTCAACAAGCACGCATTGTCGCGCTGGATAAAACCGGAACTCTGACACTCGGACGTCCCGAGTTGGAAAGCGTGATGACGACGAACGGGTTTGACCGGGATGAGGTTGTGCGGCTCGCTGCGTCCCTAGAAGTACAGTCAGAGCATCCAATTGCATCAGCTATCACTCGGGCCGGCCCTTCTGCTCTGCCCGAGGCGTCGAATGTCCAATCAATCACCGGACTGGGTGTACAGGGCCTCGTTGAAGGTCGAGAAGTGTTGGTCGGGTCTTACAGGCTGATGGAAAACCGGGGGATTGATCTTGGCCGTTTGGCGGACGAGGCCGAAGAGCGCGCCTCTGAAGGGGCAACGCCGCTATTCGTTGCTCTTGATGGGCAGGCCGCTGCGACGATTTCTGTGTCCGACCCGATCAAGACCGGCACCGAAGAAGCGCTGCAGAGGTTGCACCAGATGGGGCTAACTGTGGCCATGATCACCGGAGACAACGCGCGGACGGCACAGGCGCTGGCTGATCGGTTGGGGATCGATCACGTCACTGCCGAGGTGTTGCCGGACGGCAAGGTAGATGCGATCACGGCTTTGCGGGATAATTTCGGAACGCTGGCTTTTGTTGGCGACGGGATCAACGATGCCCCGGCGCTTGCATCTGCGGATATCGGCATCGCCATTGGGACAGGTACGGATGTGGCCATTGAAACGGCCGACGTGGTTCTGATGTCGGGCGATCTGCGCGGCGTTGCAAACGCGACCGAGATCAGCCGTCGCACAATGCGAAACATTCGCCAGAACCTCGGATGGGCGTTTGGTTACAATGTCCTGCTGATCCCGGTGGCGGCTGGCGCGCTGTATCCACTTGGCGGTCATCTGTTGTCGCCTGCTTTGGCAGCTGGCGCGATGGCGCTGTCCAGCGTTTTTGTGGTCTCGAATGCTCTGCGTCTGCGTCGCGTCCGCGCCAACGTGCCGGAAACCTCGACCTTGGAAACCAACGAGGTGCACGCATGAATATCGGAGATGTCTCTGCCCGCACTGGCCTGCCCGCCAAGACGATCCGGTATTATGAGGACATCGACCTGATAAAGCCTCTGCGCGACGACAACGGGTATCGCCGGTTTCGCGATCAGGACGTGCATAAACTGAACTTTCTGGGTCGCGCCCGCGCGCTTGGGTTTACCATCGAGGATTGCAGGACTCTGTTGGCGCTGTACGAGGATGAAACCCGCGCCAGCGCCGATGTAAAACAGGTTGCGCGGGATCATCTGGCGCAGATCGAGGCCAAGATCGCGGACCTGAACGCCATGCGCGACACGCTGAGTCATTTGGTTGACGCCTGCGCCGGGGATGACCGGCCCGATTGTCCCATATTACAGGATCTGGGTGGGAAAGGCTGACTTGGGGTTGCCCTTTGGGCGCAGCTTTGCTTTGTCTTCGTCGAAGATTTCGGCCCCAGACAACGGTCGAACAGCCGAGAGGATCACAAAATGGCAAAAGTCGCGTTCCTTGGCCTTGGTGTCATGGGCTATCCCATGGCTGGATTTCTGAAGGCCGCAGGTCATGACGTCACCGTCTACAACCGCACCACCGCCAAGGCTGAAGCCTGGGTGGCACAGCATGGCGGTGCCATGGCAATTACTCCGAAAGATGCCGTCAAAGATGCAGAGTTTGTCATGGCCTGTGTCGGCAACGATGACGATCTGCGCATGGTCTGCACAGGCGAGAACGGCGCGTTTCATGGCATGTCGGATGGGGCCATCTTTGTTGATCACACAACGGTTTCCAAAGTTGTCACATTAGAGCTTTATGCGGCAGCAGCAGCGCAAGGGTGTGCCTTTGTCGACGCCCCGATCTCGGGTGGTCAGGCCGGGGCGGAAAACGGGGTCCTGTCGATCATGTGTGGCGGCGATCAGGATGCCTATGATGCAGCGGAACCCCTGATGCAGGTTTACTCAAAGATCTGCCGCCGTATCGGAGAGAGCGGCACGGGCCAGATGACCAAGATGTGCAATCAAATTGCCATCGCCGGTGTCGTACAGGGCCTCAGCGAAGCGCTGCATTTTGCGGAAAAGGCCGGCTTGGACGGGCGCTCTGTGGTCGAGGTGATCAGTCAGGGCGCGGCTGGAAGCTGGCAGATGGTGAACCGGCACGAGGCGATGCTGGACGATCACTTCGATTACGGCTTTGCTGTGGACTGGATGCGCAAGGATTTGGGGATTTGTCTGGATGAGGCCAATTCCAACGGGGCTTCTTTGCCTCTGACGGCTTTGGTCGACCAGTTTTATAAGGATGTGCAGAAACTTGGCGGCGGGCGCTGGGATACGTCGTCGCTGTTCAAACGCCTGCGCGCTTTGGATTGAGGGATCAGGGGGCTGTCTGCCCCCTCTTGGCCCGGTGGGCCAATTCACCCCCGAAGGTATTTTTAGCCAGATGAAAAGGATCCCGCGCGTGACGGGACGGAGAACGACATGAGCGAATTGGTGAAGTTCTGGGCGGATGCGCTGCGTCAGCATTGGGGGTTGGACGCACGGTTGACTCGGCTGGACGGTGAATATGACCTGAACTTTCTGGTGCAGGCCACCAATGGGCAGGATTATGTGCTGAAGGTTATGCGTGCGGGCTGTGAGGCGGATCTGGTGGATCTGCAGATACAGGCGCTGGCTCATATTGCGTCGGAAGCACCGGGTTTGCCTTTTCCCAAGGTGTTTCCCGATTTGAATGGCGCTCTGTTGCCCGAGATTGCGGATTCTGCGGCCCAGCCGAGGCTGACCTGGTTGCTGGAATGCCTGCCGGGACAATGCTATGCGAAGGCGGCACCAAAATCCGAAGAACTGATCCTGAAACTGGGGCGCGTGTTGGGGGCAACTGACCGGGCCCTGGAAGGGTTCCAGCATGAGGGGTTGCATCGGGCCGGCTTCAAATGGGACCTGATGCAGGCGGATTGGATTGCGGAAAAGCTGGGCGCGATTTCAGATCCTTCGCGGCAAGCCTTGCTAAAGGAAATCTGCGACGGGTTCGCCGCGATTTCCGGCACCCTTGCGGATCTGCCCAAGCAGGCCATTCACAATGATGCCAATGACTATAACATTCTGGTCGAAGGGGAGTTGAGCGAACGGCGGCGGATCTCGGGGCTGATTGATCTGGGTGACATGTGCGCGGCGCCGCGGGTTTGCGATCTGGCGATTGCCGGGGCCTATATCGTGTTGGACCATCCCAAGCCGGAACGGGCGTTGGCTGCGTTGGTGAAAGGGTATCACGCGGCCAACCGGCTGCGCGAGGATGAGGTGGATTTGATCTGGCCGTTGTTGCGGATGCGGCTTGCCGTGTCTGTTGTCAACTCGACCCTGATGGCCGCCGAGACCCCGGATGATCCTTATGTGACCATCTCTCAAGCGCCCGCATGGCGGTTTCTTGAGAACGGTTCGGTCAATGGTGGCCTCATGTCGGCGCGTTTGCGGGCGGCTTGTGGATTGCCGGTGGTCGATGGGGCCGAACGGATCCATGCCTATCTACAGGAGCATCGCGGTCAGTTCGCCCAGATGTTCGATCAGGATCTGAGCGATATGCCCATGGGCTCGCTGTCGGTTGAAAACTGTGTCTGGCCGCAGAACCCGTTCCACATGCCTTTGGCCGAGGCCGCGCGGGTTGGCGAAGAATATGGGCAAGATCTGTGGCTGGGCTATTACAACGAGCCCCGCCTGATCTATGCCGAACCGGGGTTCCGCAAGGGCCCGTGGAAAGCCTCGGACCGGCGGACAGTGCATTTGGCCGTGGATGTGTTTGCGCCTGCCGGGACGGTGCTGCACGCGCCCATGAGCGGGCGGGTTGAGGTCGTCGAGAACCGCGACAACCATCTCGACTATGGCGGGGTGATCATCCTGCATCACGAAACGCCCGAAGGTGATCCGTTTTACACGCTCTATGGTCATCTGGATCCAGAATGCTGTGACAGGTTGAAACCCGGCGATCCGGTAGCACAGGGGGCGGCGTTTGCCCGGCTGGGCGATGCCAGCCAGAATGGCGGATGGTCCCCTCATGTGCATTTCCAACTGGCCTTGACCACCGATGGCATGGAGGCGGACTGGCCTGGTGTTGGCGATCCTGACGAGATGGAGCTGTGGCACGCGGTCTGTCCGAACCCCGCCGCCTTGCTGAACCTGCCGGATGACAAGGTGTTTTACCAACCCACTGACAAGCAGGCGATCCAGCAAGGGCGACGCGATCATTTTGGTGGTAACCTGTCTCTGACCTATGACGATCCGGTCATGCTGGTGCGTGGGTGGAAACACCACCTGTTCGACGAATGGGGCCGCCCTTATCTGGACGCCTATAACAACGTCCCTCATGTCGGTCATGCGCATCCGCGTATTCAGGCCGTGGCAGCGGAACAGCTGAGGCGGATGAACTCGAACACCCGCTATCTGCATCCAGCCCAGACCGCTTTTGCCGACAAAATCCTGTCCAAACTGCCAGATCATTTCGAGGTCTGCTTCTTTGTCAATTCCGGGACCGAAGCCAATGAGCTGGCTCTGCGGCTGGCCCGTGCCCATACCGGAGCGAAAGGGATCGTGACACCGGATCATGGCTATCACGGGAATACAAACGCGGCCGTGGCGATCTCGGCTTATAAGTTCAACAAACCGGGTGGCGTCGGCAAAGCCGACTGGGTTGAACTGGTTGAGGTTGCGGATGACTACCGTGGTTCGTTCAAGCGCGACGATGCGGATCGGGCCCAGAAATTTGCCGATCTTGTAGATCCGGCAATCACGGCCTTGAACGCGCGCGGGCAAGGCGTCGCCGGGTTCATCGCCGAGACCTTCCCCTCGGTCGGAGGACAGATCATTCCGCCCAAGGGCTATCTGCCTGCGGTTTATGAAAAAATCCGCGCCGCAGGTGGTGTCTGCATCGCCGATGAGGTGCAGACAGGTCTTGGTCGTCTGGGCGAGTACTACTTTGGTTTTGAACACCAGGGCGCACTTCCCGATATCGTTGTGATGGGCAAACCTATCGGAAACGGGCACCCTCTGGGCGTGCTAGTAACGACCAAAGAAATCGCAGACAGCTTCAACAACGGGATCGAGTTCTTTTCCACCTTCGGCGGCTCGACCCTGTCCTGCAGGATCGGCAAAGAGGTGCTGGACATCGTCGACGACGAAGCTCTGCAAGACAATGCCCGCCTGATGGGAGACCGTCTGATGACCGGCTTGCGTCAGATCGAAAACGACTTTGGCTGTGTTGGCGACGTGCGGGGCGTGGGGCTGTTCCTTGGTGTGGAACTGATTAACCCTGACGGATCAGAGGGAACCGAGATTTGCAGCTATGTCAAAAACCGGATGCGCGACCATCGTATTCTGATCGGTAGCGAAGGACCAAAGGACAACATCCTGAAGATCCGCCCGCCGCTGACCATCGAGGCCGAGGATGTGGACATGGTCCTTTGGGCGTTGCGAGACGTGCTGTCAGAGGTGGGCGATTACACCCCTGCCCCGGTTTGCGATCACGATCATCATCATGCCGGATGTGGGTGCTGCTGAACAAAATAACCCCGGCGCAATGCCGGGGTTAAGCCGTCCTGAACCGGGGATCAGTGGAGAACGGCCGAGGGGGTATGGTGTCCCGTAGTAGGGATCCTGAACCCGGCCGTCATGCGTCTGAGGGCAAGGCCAAGTTCTTCTGACAACGCGGCAAGCGCAGGTGCAAAATCCGGGCGTACGATCAGAGATGCCATCATCATTGCGTCTTCACGCGCACCTTCAGAGGCGGCTGAAATCATCTGAGCGAAACAGTTTTCGTCCGCGCCAAGACACGCACATCCCAACCCATGCCTGATCAATGGACGACGACCGTAATTTGCGCAAAGTGAACACAGGCGATCCAGTGTAAGCATCGCGGCCTGCCCGCTCTCTGCCCCCAAAGCGATCTGAAAGTCACTGGCAGCATCGGCCCTTGCACCTTCACCCGCGCTCCACATGCGCAGATACATGACCGCCCCCGCCTCAACGAGATCCAAGTCGGCAAGGCGACCTACCGTAGCGCCGCCGCGCGTTTTGCCAGCGCTCATTTCGTCAGGATCAGTTTGCCCGCGCGGGTAATGCGCAGAGTGTAGAGTTGGTCGCCCAATTCGATATGTGCCAGGTTGCCGCCTTTTGTCAGGTCTTCGGCCTTGTGCGCGGGAAGCATCGAGACAGCGTAACCTTGGCTTGGGGTCGGGTTCTGAACGTTCATCGGGACATCTCCAGAGCGTGTCGGCTTAGTGCCAATTCAGTTGCGTTTCATGTGATCTGGCTGACCCCGAATGGGCTGGCTTTCTGTTCCTGCGGTTAATCTGATTAATTTAGTAAGGATTGTCAAGTGTCGTTTTAACACAAGTGATTGCGCCCGGAAAAAGGGCGGGTTACCTCTGTGGGCAGAGGGGAAAAGGCAGGAAAAACATGACCGCAACTGTTGTATTTGATCTGGATGGAACGCTGGTGGACAGCCTGGGTGATTTGGCTGCGGCGACAAACCGAATGCTGGATGACACCGGGCAGGATCCCCTGTCCTTCGAGATCATCAAAGGATTCGTTGGAAATGGCCTGCCCAAGCTGGTTGAACGCGTGATCCACCACTGCGATCTGTCGATGGACCGTCACGCGGAATTGGCGCAATTGACCCTCAAGCACTATAATGCCGCTGCCAGCGAAACAACCGTTCCTTATCCCGGTGTTCCCGCTGCGTTGGAACGTTTACAACAGATGGGCTGCGTTCTGGGTGTGTGCACCAACAAGCCCGAAGCCCCGGCGCGGCATGTGCTGGAGGCGTTGAACCTGTCGCAATTCTTCGACGTCGTGCTTGGTGGCGACAGTCTGCAGACACGGAAACCAGACCCTCAACATCTGTTTGCAAGCTTCGACGCCCTTGACGGATCAGGACCGCGTATTTTTGTCGGAGACAGCGAGGTTGACGCTGAAACCGCTGTCAGGGCAAAAGTCCCGTTTCTTCTGTTCACGGAAGGATATCGAAAATCCCCCGTACAGGACATTCCGCATGATATTGCTTATGAGGCTGCCGCCGACCTGCCCGCTCATGTGACAACACTGGCCACGGCCTGAGCGCAATCGGTTTTCCAAGCCCGGCGCGTCTTCACGTCTCCAAAAAGTTAAGAGGGGCCGGCCGAGGGGGTGTGACCAGCCCCTCATCGGGGAAAGTAATTACCGTGTGTTTGTGTGGTAAATACGGTAGGTCATGTTTACCCTTGATAGGCCCCGCGCGAAATTGGGGGTTTCCCGTAGTTGTGTAAAATTCCCTGAAAACCTGTCGAAAACGGCTGCAAAGTCATCTCGATTTACCCCTCTTCCCTTGCATTCATCCCGACCCGGCGCTCTGGTGGTATGAAAGGTGGAAATGAAGGACAAATCGGGCGAAAGGTAACCCATGGAAAAACCGGGCAGAAATCGCAAACTGTCGGCTTTACCAGTGCTGCAAGGTGTCTTGCCTTTGGACCGATCACGCCTTCCTGCAGAGATGCTAGCAGGGCTTACATTTGCCTGCCTCGCGATACCCGAAGTTATGGGTTACACCAAAATTGCGGGTACGCCGGTCGTCACCGGGCTGTATACGATCCTGATTCCCATGGCCCTGTTCGCCCTATTCGGCTCATCACGGCACCTGGTGGTCGGGGCCGATTCGGCAACGGCAGCCATTACCGCCTCGGCCCTTGCGGGCATGGCGGTTACAGGCTCGTCCGAGTATCTGGCTTTGGCATCGCTTCTGGCATTGATGGCAGCCGTGTTTTTGATTGGCGCGCGGATCATCGGACTGGGATTCCTGGCCGATTTCCTGTCTCGTACCGTTCTTGTTGGTTTCCTGACCGGCGTAGGCATTCAGGTCGCCACGGGTGAAATACCCGGTCTATTGGGGATCGAGGCCACGGGGCACGGCACGCTTGCGCGACTGACCGATGTTTTCAACAATTTGGCTCAGGTCAGTTGGCCAACCGTTTGTGTATCGGCGGCCGTTCTTGGTATTGTGCTTGCCTGCACAATGTTGTCGCGAAAAGTACCAGGACCTTTGATCGCGATCGTGGGGGTGATCTTATGCAGTTGGGCCTTTTCCTTCGAAACGGTGGGAATTGCCCTGCTGGGAACAGTGCCCGGCGGCTTGCCATCGATCTCGATCCCCGAGGTGGATTGGAGTTGGACCCTGTTCAAACAACTCCTGCCCACTGCACTGTCCATCTTCGTTGTCATTCTGGCCCAAAGCGCTGCGACCTCGCGCGCGTACGCGGCCCGATATGACGAGAGGTTCAGCGAGAACACAGACCTGATCGGGCTTGGGCTTGCCAATTTCGGAGCGGCATTCACCGGCACATTTGTGGTCAACGGCAGCCCCACCAAAACCGAAATGGTCGCCAGCGCGGGTGGCCGTAGTCAGGTGGCGCAACTGACCACGGTTGCCATAGTCCTGCTTGTGATCCTGTTTCTGACCAAACCGCTTGCCTATCTGCCGAATGCCGCCTTATCCGCTATCGTCTTCCTGATCGGGTTGAAACTGATCGATCTGCGTGGTCTGACAACGATTTACAAACAAGCCCGATCCGAGTTCTGGGTGGCCACTGCGACGGCAGCTGTGGTTGTCGTGGTCGGCGTGGAACAAGGCATCATCTTTGCAATGGTCCTGTCGCTGGTCGATCACACCCGCAGAGGGTATCGCCCAAAGAACGCTGTGATTGTCAAAACCCAGTCCGGTGGCTGGCATTCAAAAGATCTGGCCCCGCCTAACCAGTTCGAGCCCGGCCTCGTGATCTATCGGTTTTCGCACGGCATGTATTACGCAAACACGCAGCGTTTTACCGATGAAGTTACCGCCATTGCGCAAGGCCCGGACGCCAAACCTGAATGGTTCTGCCTTGACGCGTCAGCCATAGATGAGGTCGATTTCACCGCCGGATACGCCTTGCGCAACATGGCCGGGGTCCTGAAGGAAAACGACATCAAGCTGGTATTCACGCTGGTTGAGCACGACGTAAAGGCCGAGTTGGATCGATATGGCGTGACCGACATTGTGGGAGAAACCGCGTTTTTCGACAGCGGCACCAGCCTTCTCGAAGCCTTTCACAAGCGTCAAAAGACGTAACGATGTTCACTTAGTGATAGTGTTTCGCCTTCGACATCTTTCCAATGCCGGGATTGAACGAGTTGGTTGGGTCGCAGCATTTGTAATGCGCCGCCAGATCAGGTTTGGCCGGGTACAAATGGCCCACATTGTGCTCGGCCGGATATTCCGCACCGCGTTCGTCGAACAGCTTAAGCATCGCCGCCTTCAACGCCTTGGGGTCCGCGCCCTTTTTGACGATGTAGTCCTGATGCATGACGTGGCACATGAAGTGGCCATAGTAGAGTTTGTGCACCAGCTGGCTCTCGATTTCGGGCGGGAGTTTTTCAAGCCAGTCCTGATCGTTGCGGCGCAGCGCCACGTCCAACGCGATAATGTCTTCTACTTCCGAGTTATGCAGAGCCATGTAACGCACGGCGGCTCCGGCTGCTGCGAAGCGGTGCAAACCGGCAATCTTGGCCTCGCGGGCGTCGCATTCAAAAAATCCGGCGTCGCGGTCTTCCAAGAAATTCGGCAACCACGCAGCAGCCTCTGCTATACCGTCATCTTTCATCTTCAGGATCAGGTGATGTTCGTACTTGTCACGGAACTCAACCATCCGCTTGGGCAGAACACGTGGCCATAGCGCCACGGCCATTTGCATGAAACGGTCGGTGAAATTATCTAGTAACGGGATCCGCCGAAGACGTGCATCGACCGCGCCTTTCATCGCAAAGAAGAACGGCAAGCGATCCGTACCCAGTTTGTCGATCATCACAACCGTGTCCTTGCCGTATTTGGCAGTGATGTCGAACACCTCACGCTGCATATATTCGGCCGAAACAGGAAGGGACTTGAACCTGGACAGGATATGACGGCGCAAAGCGGCCAGATCATCGGGGTTGTTTGTTCCGATATAGAACACTTTTTCCGCGTCATTTTTCTTGAAGGTATCAAGACGTACGGCAAAGACCGCCAGTTTACCGGCAGAGCCAGCGGATTCGAACAATTTGGCCTTGTCTGCGTTGAAGCGCGCAGGCGTTTCTGCGTCCACATCCCGCACGATCTGCGCATAATCGCTGGCTGAGGCGCGCTTGTTTGTGGCACCGGGGTTGCGGTCGAACATGCCAGCGTCGAGGCTTGCCAGGATTTCCTCGGGCGTATCGCCCAAATCAATGCCCAGATGGTTGACCAGTTCCAGCTCGCCCTGCTCGGATATCCGGGCGTACACGGACAGTTCGGTGTAAACCGGCCCACGCTCGACCAAAGACCCGCCCGAGTTATTGCAGACCCCACCCACAATCGATGCACCGATGCACGAGGATCCGATCACTGAATGCGGCTCGCGCCCCAACGGAGCCAGCAGTTTTTCCAACGCGAAAAGGGTGGCACCGGGAAAGCTGACGATTTGCTCGCCATTGTTCAACGGGACCAGTGTATCCATCCGGCGGGTGTTGATCAGAACGACATCGCGGTCATAGCTGCCCGACGGTGTCGAGCCTTCGGTCAAGCCGGTATTGGCCGCCTGCATGATGACAATCTTGTCCGAGGCAACGCAGGCTTGCAGGATTTTCCACTGTTCCAGCAGGGTACCGGGCTGAATGATACATAGCGCCTCACCTTCGCCCGAGCGGAAGCCACGCCGAAACCGCTCGGTCGCGCGTTCGCCAGTCAAGACGTGGCGTGATCCGACGATAGAACGGAAGTGCTTGATCAACTCGTCATTGGTCATCTCGGCCCCCAATTTGGGTTCAGGCGTTGCGGAAACGGATATTCTCGCGGCTCAACTGGTCGACGCTGGTGACGCCCATCAGTTTCATGTCGCGCTCAATCTCGGCCCGCATCAGGCCAAGCGCGCGCTCGACACCCGCCTGCCCGGCGGCGGCCAACGGGTAGAGATAGTGCCGCCCGACACCCACGGCCTTGGCCCCAATCGACAGCGCCTTCAGCACATGGGTACCGCGTTGGATGCCGCTGTCCATCATCACATCCAGCTTGTCGCCGACGGCATCGACGATCTCAGCCAGTTGGTCAAAGGGCGTGCGTGAGCCGTCCAACTGGCGACCACCGTGGTTCGACAGGATGATGCCGGTGCATCCGATCTCAGCCGCGCGTTTAGCATCTTCGACGGTCATGATGCCCTTAAGGCAGAACTGACCGTCCCAGTCGCGCACCATCTGTGCCACGTCATCCCAGTTCATCGACGGGTCGAGCATGTCGGTAAAGTAGCCGCCGATCGAGCTGGCGCCGCCACCCATATCCACGTGTTCTTCCAGTTGCGGCAGGCGGAATTTCTCGTGTGTGACGTAGTTGATCCCCCACATCGGCTTGATCGCGAACTGGATCATTCCGCCTAGCGTCAGCCGGAACGGGATCGAGAACCCTGTGCGCAAGTCACGCTCACGATTGCCTCCGGTGATGCTGTCGACGGTCAGCATCATGACCTCGACACCCGCCTCTTTCGCGCGCTGCATCATGGCGGCGTTCAGGCCCCGATCCTTGTGGAAATAGAACTGATAGACCTGCGGGTTCTTATGCTTTTTCCGAAGCTCCTCCAGCGACACGGTCCCCAGCGAAGAAACACCAAACATCGTCCCGTATTTTTCAGCCGCCGCCGCGACGGCGCGTTCGCCCTGATGGTGGAACAGGCGCTGCAAGGCAGTGGGCGAGCAATAGACGGGCATGTCCAGCTTTTGCCCCATCACCGTGACCGACATATCCACGTCTGACACTCCGCGCAGGACCGACGGCAACAGATCACACCGGTCAAACGCATTGGTGTTTTCCCGATACGTCACCTCATCATCCGCGCCACCGTCGATGTAGTTGAAGATGGGGCCCGGCAGCCGCTGCTTGGCCAGCCGCCGGAAGTCGTGGAAGTTATGACATTGGCTCAGACGCATCGGGCAGGCTCCTTAGTAAGCGACCGAGGGCAACCAGGTGGCGAGCGTCGGCCAGAGGAAGACTAACGCCAGACCGGTCAGCTGCAACAGCACAAAGGGGATGATGCCTTTGTAGATGTGGGTCAGCTTGATCTCGGGCGGGCAGACGCCTTTCAGGTAGAACAGGGCGAAGCCAACCGGCGGGGTCAGGAAGCTGGTTTGCAGCGTTACCGCGACCAGGATCACGAACCACACCAACGCCGGTTCATCCAATACGCCGAAGCCGGGGATGTCGATGCCCAACCCGTTCACGATGGGGCGCATCAGGGGAAGTACGATCAGTGTGATCTCGATCCAGTCCAGAACGAAGCCCAGCAAGAACACGATGAACAGGATGAACAGGATCGTCCCGTTGGCTCCGAAACCGGTGGACTGCACCACATGTTCGATCAACTCGTCCCCGCCCAATTCACGCAGGACGTAGGAGAATACGGTCGCGCCAAGGAAGATCGCGAAGATGTACGCAGTGGTGTTGAAAGTCGACACCAGCACGTTCCACAGCTTGGCGAAAGTCAGCTTACGATAGCCCAGCGCCAGCAGTGTCGCGCCCAGCGCACCGATGCCCGAAGCTTCGGTCGGCGTGGTCAGACCCGCAAAGATCGAACCTAGCACGGCGAGGATCAGCATCAGCGTCGGGATGACGGCAATCAGCACGTCTTTGACAGCAGCCCAGTCGGGGGCTTTCGCACCTTCCGGCACAGGGGCCGCGTCACGTTTGATCAAAGCTAGTAGGAAGATGTAGGTCAGGTACAGCCCGCCGATGATGACACCGGGGAAAACGGCTGCCATGAACAGATCGCCGACAGACAAGGCCATCTGGTCGGCCATGATCACCAGCATGATCGAGGGCGGGATCAGGATACCCAGCGTACCGGACGCTGAAACCACGCCAGCAGCCAGCGTCGGCTGATATTTCTGCTGCATCATCGACGGCAACGACAGTACGCCCAGCAGCACAACCGAGGCTCCGATGATGCCGGTCGAGGCTGCCAGAATGATCCCGATTAGGGTCACGGTAATCGCCAGACCTCCGCGCACGGTCCCGAACAGGCGCTGCATCGAGGACATCAGACGCTCGGCCACACCGGATTCGTCCAGCATCAGGCCCATGAAGATGAACATCGGCAAGGCGACCAGAACCGCGTTGGACATGGTGGCATAAACGCGGTTCACCACAGCACCCAGAGTCAGGTAATCGAGCCCGGTAAAGGTGCTCTCAAGACCCGTCCACAGCATAAGATCGTTGTCGAACAGGTAAGCCAGACCGCAATAGGCCACACCGACACCCGCCAGCACCCATGCCACCGGATAACCAGTGAACAGCAGCGCAATGAAGGTCAGGAACATCGCGATGACCAGCTTTTCCTCGGTCGTTTCGACAAGGAAGGTTAGGCCCACGCAAACAGCGGCGAACACGGCCAGAACCAGCAGAATACGGCGCAGCGGCGCGCCTTCCCGTTCTGAGGCCGGTCCATAAAGCAGCGCGTGCCCATCATGGATCAACCGTGCGAGTGCAGCCAGTGCGAGCAGGATGAAACTGATCGGAATGACAGCCTTGAACGCCCAGCGCGCAGGCAGACCAGTTGGGCTGTCCGAGCGTTCATTCACGCGGAAGCTTTCGTAGAAATAGTCATACCCCTGGTCGACCATCAAATAGATGAAAGGGGTCAACAGAGTCAGGATGCCGATCACTTCGATGATCCGCTGCGCCCGGCGGGACAACTGCATATGCAGGACGTCAACGCGGACATGGCTGTCGGTGATCAAGGCATATGAGATGCCGATCATCGTGACGACGCCGTAGAAATGCCACTGGATCTCATCCAGCTTGGGATAGTTCTGGCTGAACAGGTAGCGCAGCGAAACCTGGCTAAAGATCGCGGCCATAAGCAGGATATTCGCCCACATGACCACATGTCCCACCGCCTTGACGCCCGTGTCGATGGCGACGGCGATCTTCTGACGGTCGGTATCTGGATGTTCCAGGATGCCTTCATAGGCTTCGACCGGATCATTTGTATATTTTTCGTTGGCCATGGTCATTCCTCGCTCAGCACCCCGGCGCGCGGGACGGTGAAGGGTTAGAAATTCCGTTATTGGGAGAGTTCGGAGCGGCGGACTCCGCCGCCCCGGTTACGTCAGTTAGGGAGAGTTTACTGACGTGGGAGGAACGCGTTGGTCTTCCAGAGGTTATAGCCGTCGCGGAATTCGT
Source organism: Ruegeria sp. HKCCD4884 (assembly GCF_013110855.1). Taxonomy (NCBI): domain Bacteria; kingdom Pseudomonadati; phylum Pseudomonadota; class Alphaproteobacteria; order Rhodobacterales; family Roseobacteraceae; genus Ruegeria; species Ruegeria sp. HKCCD4884. The sequence goes on along the minus strand of NZ_WVRJ01000006.1, from coordinate 208,490 downwards.
TCATGTCCGCCAGGACTTGGGCAAAGAAAGCATCGTTTGCGGCTTCTTCAGCAGCAACCTCGTCCCACGTTGCGCGGAATGTATCCAGCATCTCGGGCGACCACTGCTTAATGGTGACACCGTTGTTTTCAACGTTGTCGATCAGTGCGGCATGCTGGATCGCTTCACCTTCGGCAAAGCTGTCTGCCATCGACGCTTTGCAGGCGCTTTCGATGATCGCCTTGTGCTGGTCGCTGGTTTCATTCCAGACGTCTTTGTTGATCAACAGTTCGAACACAGTCGCCTGCTGGTGCCAGCCGGGGAAATAGTTGAACTTGACCAGTTTATGGAAGCCCAAGCGTGCATCAATAGCGGGCATCGAGAATTCAGTCGCGTCAATCGCGCCTTTTTCCAGCGCGGGGAAGATCTCACCACCTGGCAGCAGCGACGTTGCAACACCCAGCTTCTGCATGACTTTGCCGCCCAGACCAAAGAAACGCATCTTCAGACCGTTCAGGTCTTCGGGCGAGTTGATCTCGGTTGCGAACCAACCCGAGGTTTCGGGGGCGATGATCGCGCAGGGCAGAACGTGAACGTTGTAGCCGGCCTGATCATACATTTCCTGATACAGGGTCATGCCGTTGCCGTAATAGAGCCACGCCATGTATTCACCCGCTTCGGGGCCGAAAGGCACAGCCGAAAACAGCGGCGCAGCCGGGATTTTACCGGCCCAATATCCAGCTGTGGTGTAGCCCGAGTTGATCTTGCCAGTGGATACCGCGTCCAAAATCTCGAACGGCGGAACCAGCTTGCCCGGCTCGTACACTTTCATCTTCAGCGTGCCGCCCGACATCACGTCAAGCTGTTCGGCAACACGCGGGATCGGCGAGCCCAAGCCCGGCAACTCGGTCGAGAACGCAATCGGCGTTTTCAACAGCAGTTTGTCTGCGGCAACCGCAGGTGCGGCGATAATGCTGGCCGCCACGGCCAAGCTCGTCAGGGTCTTCTTCATGAGATCTCCTCCAGGGTTGGTCGGGGTTTCAGCCCGATCATTGGCGCAGGCTCTTCCAGCGCCGCTCCGGTGGTAAACTAACTTTACCATTACGATCCAGTCAACAATTTTATTTACCACTGGATATGAAGCTGCTTTCACTTGCAGCGTGTCCGCGCGGTTCGTCAGCGCGTTGCGTTTTTGGTTCAGATTTGAAAATCCTGCAATTTTCCCAATCAATTCTGGTAATTATGCCTAAGAATTCAGCGAACCGTGTTTTCTTGAAAATTACCGCGATATGGTTATATTTATTTACCAGTAATATGATCTTCGCATTTCATATGAGGCAAAACCCATGAGCACCAAGGCGATTTTTGAACCGGTCGGACACGAATCGCTGGCAGACGCTGTTGTCTCACAAATCGAAGATCTGATCGCATCGGGTATTCTTAAACAGGGGCGCAAGCTGCCTTCCGAGCGTGATCTGGCAGAGATGCTGCGCGTGTCGCGCCCGAAACTGCGCGAAGCGCTGGCCGCGCTGGAAGAGCGCGGCTTGGTGACCACTCAGCACGGAGAAGGTACATTTGTAGCCGCCCTGACAGGGCAGGCGATGCTACCGGCGTTGCTCTCACTTTACGAACGGCACGAGCCCGCGTTTTTTGACTATCTGGAATACCGTCGCGAGCAAGAAGGGTTTGCCGCCCGCCTGGCCGCCCGACGCGCGACCAAGGCGGACAAGGAACGAATTGCCGAGATTCTGGCCGAAAACCAACGCGCCTGGGAAGAAAATGATGCCTTGGCCTCGCGCGAAGCAGATTTCGCGCTGCATTCAGCCATTGTTGATGCCAGCCAGAATGCAACTCTTATCCATATGATGGCGTCCATCTATGAATTGACCAAGCAAGGCGTCTTCTACAACCGCAGCTTTTTGAAGTCGATTGACGGGTCTGGCAAGAAATTGCTGGAACAGCATCTTGAATTGGGTCAGGCCGTGATCGACAGCGATGAAGAGCGTGCGGAACAGGCTGCGTTTGCACATATCGATTTCGTTGAAGATTCCTTCAAACTGGGAATCGAACAGCAACGCCGCGAAGCCATGGCTGAAAAGCGTCGGATATTGTCGCGCTGATGATTTGTGGGCGGTCAGCCCGTCACGTCCAATGCGCCCAACATGCCGGTTTCCTTAACCGCCTCCATCGCCACAAAGGTGGATGTGCTCGCCACATGTGGCAGAGACGAAATCTTTTCTGCCAGCACCGCGCGGTATTCTGACATGGATCCGGTTCGAACCTTCAAAAGATAGTCGAAGTTTGACGCAATCATATGGGCCTGCTCGACTTCTGCGATCCGGCGAACGGCGGCATTGAACTCGGCCAGTGCCTTTTCTCGCGTGTCTGTCATACGCACCTCGACAAAAGCCACGTGATCCAGGCCCAATCTGATCGGGTCAAGCATTGCCCGATACCCTTTTATCACGCCACTCGCCTCGAGCCGCTTTAGCCGCGCTTGCGTCGGTGATTTCGACAAACCGATCTCGCGCGCAAGATCAGCAACCGAAACACGGCCATCCTCAGCCAATATTTTCAGAATCGACCGGTCGAAGCGGTCCAGATCAGGGAAGTTCATTTGCACTGTCTTTCGCCGTAAATTCGGAACACTCGCCTCTATTTATTCCAAACTCAGTCCGTTGTCCCGTTTCATCCGACTTATATTATCACAAAGACCGGAGGACCCATGTCACACAGCCTGCGTACACTCATTGACACCCCAACCTATGCCGATCAGTCGGCTGTTCTTGATACCCTGATCACTCAGGCCAACCTGACGGACACAGATCGCAACGCCATCTGTGCTGCTGCCGCGCAGCTGGTTCGCGACATCCGGTCCAGCACCTCACCCGGCTTGATGGAGGTATTTTTGGCCGAATATGGCCTGTCCACCGACGAAGGCATCGCTCTGATGTGTCTGGCCGAAGCACTTCTGCGCGTGCCCGATGCCGACACGATCGATGCGTTGATCGAAGATAAGATCGCGCCATCCGATTGGGGCAAACATCTGGGGCAATCCTCTTCATCGCTGGTGAACGCATCCACCTGGGCGCTGATGCTGACCGGCAAAGTGCTGGACGAAGGCCAGGCCTCTCCGGTCGGTGCGCTGCGCGGTGCAATCAAGCGCTTGGGCGAGCCCGTGATCCGTACCGCCGTGGCGCGTGCGATGAAAGAAATGGGGCGGCAATTCGTTTTGGGTGAAACCATTCAGTCCGCCATGAAACGTGCGCGGGGGATGGAGGATAACGGCTACACCTATTCCTACGACATGCTGGGCGAAGCCGCACGCACCGAGGCGGACGCCGCGCGCTATCACCTGTCATACTCGCGCGCCATTTCGGCCATTGCCGAGGCCTGCATCCATGACGACATCCGCGCCAATCCCGGCATCTCGGTCAAGCTGTCCGCCCTGCATCCTCGCTACGAGCTTGCGCAAGAACAGACGGTCATGGACGAGTTGGTCCCGCGCCTGCGGGCTCTGGCATTGCTGGCCAAAGCCGCTGGCATGGGTCTGAACGTCGATGCCGAAGAGGCAGACCGCCTTTCGCTATCACTGCAAGTCATAGAGGCAGTCATGTCTGATCCAGCCCTCGCCGGGTGGCACGGGTTCGGTATCGTGGTGCAGGCCTACGGGCCACGCGCCGGTCTGGTTCTCGATACGTTATATGACATGGCCGAACGCCACGACCGCAAGCTGATGGTGCGTCTGGTCAAAGGCGCCTATTGGGACACAGAAATCAAACGTGCGCAGGTCGAAGGGGTGGATGGGTTTCCGGTCTTCACCCACAAGGCGGCAACCGATGTTTCCTACATCGCCAATGCCCGCAAACTGCTGAACATGACCGACCGGATCTATCCGCAATTTGCGACCCACAACGCCCATACGGTCAGCGCCATCCTGCATATGGCCGACGATCAACCTTATGAGTTCCAGCGCCTGCATGGCATGGGCGAGACTCTGCATCAGATCGTGATGGGTAAGCAAAACACCCGGTGCCGCATCTATGCGCCGGTCGGGGCGCATCGCGACCTACTGGCCTATCTTGTGCGACGTCTTCTGGAAAACGGGGCGAACTCGTCGTTCGTCAACCAGATTGTCGATGAAAACGTGCCGCCGGAAGAAGTCGCCGCAGACCCGTTTGTCACTGTACAGACGCCGCCGCCCGCCCTGCCGACAGGACCCGAGCTGTTTCAACCAGAACGCCCTAACTCCAAAGGGTTTGATCTGCACCACACGCCCACTCTGGATCGGATCGAGGCGGCGCGGGATGGGTTCCGGGCGCATCATTGGTTTGCTCAACCTCTGTTGGCTGACAAGGCCAAGCCAGAGGCCGAAGAACCTGTTACCAACCCGGCCAGTCCGCAGGACCGGCCCGGGTCCGTTGCGCCAGCCAGCGCGGCGGATGCAGAGCTGGCCCTGGCCTCGGCCAACCCCTGGGACGCACCGGCTGCTGAGCGTTCGCGCGTTCTGAACGCCGCTGCCGATCTTTATGAAGCGAACTATGGCGAGCTTTTCGCCCTTCTTGCTCGCGAAGCCGGGAAATCACTGCCTGACGCTGTGGCGGAACTGCGCGAGGCGGTGGACTTCCTGCGGTATTACGCAGCCAACATTCCTGCGGCCAAGCCTGCCGGAATCTTTACCTGCATCAGCCCCTGGAACTTCCCTCTGGCCATTTTCTCAGGGCAGATCGCAGCGGCGCTGGCCACCGGAAACGCTGTGTTGGCCAAACCTGCGCCTCAGACGCCTTTGGTTGCGCATCGCGCCATTCAATTGATGCACGAGACAGGCGTGCCGCGCGATGCGTTGCAATTGCTGCCCGGTGGACCTGCTGTAGGCGCCGCGCTAACGTCGGATGAACGCGTTTCGGGCGTGGCCTTTACCGGGTCTACGGCCACAGCGCTCAAGATCAGGGCCGCGATGGCCGGGAACATGCGCCCCGGTACGCCGCTGATCGCGGAAACCGGCGGTCTGAACGCCATGATCGTCGACAGTACCGCCTTGCCCGAACAAGCCGTGCAATCGATCGTCGAAAGCGCCTTTCAATCGGCGGGCCAGCGCTGTTCAGCCCTGCGTTGCCTGTATCTGCAGGAAGACATCGCCGACGACGTTCTGACCATGCTCAAAGGCGCAATGGACGCCCTGAGCATTGGAGACCCCTGGCTCATCTCAACCGATTGCGGCCCGGTCATCGACGAACAGGCCCGGCAAGGCATAGCTGATCACGTGGCCAAAGCGCGTGGCGAGGGGCGGGTTCTGAAAGAGCTTCCGCTGCCGCCCGAAGGCACTTTTGTTGCCCCAACACTGATCGAGGTTTCTGGCATTACCGCGCTGGAACGCGAGATTTTTGGCCCCGTACTGCACGTGGCCCGGTTCAAGGCGCAGGACATCGACAAGGTCATCGCCGATATAAACGCCACTGGATACGGGCTGACCTTTGGACTGCACACGCGCATCGACGACCGGGTCCAGCATGTGACCGAGGCGATCCATGCCGGCAACATTTATGTGAACCGCAACCAGATTGGGGCCATCGTCGGTTCGCAACCCTTTGGGGGCGAAGGTCTGTCGGGCACCGGCCCCAAGGCGGGCGGGCCGAACTACATGGCCCGCTTCTGCGCGCCGGATCGTCAAAGCACCGCAGATACGTGGAGCACCGTGGCCGACCTGCCAGCCCCTCAAGGGCAACCAGCGCCAGTCAAAACGCAATCCTTGCCCGGTCCGACCGGAGAATCGAACCGCCTGAGCGAATACCCTCGCCAGCCATTGCTGTGTATGGGGCCCGGAGAGGCCGCAGCGCGCGCCCAGGCCGAGGCTGTTCAGGCGCTGGGTGGCACCGCCATTCAAGCAACCGGAATGCTTGACCTGCATCGGTTGGAAAACCTGACCGGCATCTCAGGTGTACTGTGGTGGGGGGATGACGAGACCGCCCGGCAGATCGAGCAACATCTGGCACGCCGCGACGGCCCGATTCTGCCTCTGATCCCTGGCAAGCCCGACCGCGCGCGGGTTCTGGGCGAACGTCATGTCTGCGTCGACACGACAGCTGCGGGCGGAAACGCTGCGTTGTTGGGAGGTGCGGCATAAGCTTGCCTTGACGCTGGGCGCGCAAAAGCCCAGCGTCGCACCATGTTTCCGATCCGTGACCATAACCCTTCGGGGCGCACGCCGTATGTTGTCTATGCTCTGTTGGCGGCCAACATCCTGATCTTCCTCAGCTATGTGGGGATCATGGATGACGGGCCGCGGATCAGCAGGCTGTTCTTCGACTACGCCATCATCCCAGCGCGCGTCAGCGATGGGTTTGGGTTGGAAACCCTTGTGACTTCCATGTTCCTGCATGGCGGCTGGATGCATCTGGCCGGAAACATGCTTTTCCTTTGGATTTTCGGTGACAACCTGGAAGACGAGATGGGACACCTGCCCTTCTTGCTGTTCTATCTGGCAGCCGGGATTGGCGCTGGCCTCATTCACATCATCACCGGGCCGGACTCTCAGGTGCCGACCGTCGGCGCCTCGGGCGCAATTGCAGGTGTGATGGGTGGGTATCTGTTGCTGTTCCCGAAAGCGCGGGTGGATATCCTGCTGATCCTGATTGTCTATTTCAGGGTCTTCACCATTCCGGCCTTCATCATGCTGGGGGTCTGGCTGGCGATTCAGTTCTTCGGCAGCGTCACCAGCAACCCCGACGAAGGCGGCATTGCCTATTGGGCCCATACCGGAGGGTTTGCTGTGGGCCTGATCCTGTGCATACCGCTTTGGCTGCGGCGCGGAGGGGTGCAGTTTTGGGACCGCACCCATGGCCACCCGCCACACCCGGAAGCGAAATACAAGCTTTCGCAGTCACGTATTCCACGTGTTCCGCGCAAGTAACCTGAGAACTGTTTAGCCCCGGATAACCTTAGAGAACTGATCAAAGATCGGTTCGTTAGAACAGATCACTTCACCGTCCTCCAGCACATTGCCTTCGGGGTTCAGTGCCTGCACGAAGCCGCCTGCCTCTTTCACGATGATGATACCGGCCGCAAGATCCCAGGCGTTCAGGCGGCGTTCCCAGAAACCTTCGTACCGGCCAGCGGCGACATACGCCATATCAAGCGCAGCGGCACCCCAGCGGCGTACACCAGCGCAAGCGGGCATGAGACGTGCCAGATCCTGCAGAGTCGCTGGCAGGTCCGAACGACCGCCAAAAGGCAGGCCAGTCGCAAAGACCGATTCAATCATGCGGTGACGGCCTGACACGCGAATACGCATATCATTCATCCATGCGCCCTCGCCTTTTTCCGCAAAGAACATCTCGTCCTTGGCGGCGTCATAGATCACACCGGCTACAATCTTACCCTTGTGTTCCAGCGCGATCGAGATCGCCCAATGCGGCAGGCCGTGCAGAAAGTTGGTGGTGCCATCCAGCGGATCGACGATCCAACGACGGGTCGGGTCTTCGCCGTCAATGGCGCCACCCTCTTCGGCCAACCACCCATAGGTAGGGCGTGCGCCCAGCAACTCTTCTTTCAAGATGGCCTCGGCGGCGATATCAGCTTTGGAAACGAAGTCCCCCGCGCCTTTCATCGACACCTGCAAATTCTCGACTTCACGGAAATCTTTGACCAAAGAACGCCCCGCTTTGCGCGCGGCTTTGATCATGATGTTGAGATTTGCACTGCCAACCATTGTCAAAAGGCTCCTGTCCGGTCAAACCGCGCGTATACTGCCGCAATGCGCCATTGCCAAGAGGAATGATACGCATAACGGACCCGCAGGAAACGCCGTTACTGGGATTGCAGCTTGCGGGCTTCTTCCCGGGCCAGTTTCACCAGTTCCTGCACATAAGGTTTCTCAAGATCCTCCGACCGGATCGCAGCGTACAGGCGTCGCGTGATCCCTTCTTTCGTCAGGGGCCGGGTCACGTAGTCCGAATTGTACTTGACCTCGCGCACGACCCAATCCGGCAAGACTGAAATCCCCCGGTTAGACGCGACCAAAAGCAGAATAACAGCGGTCAACTCGACCTGCCGGATCGCGGCGGGTTCAACCCGAGCAGGGATCAGCAACTGGCTGAACACATCCAGACGCATACGCTCCACCGGATACGTGATCAGGGTTTGACCGCGAAAATCCTCTGCCTCGATATATTCTTTCTCGGCCAGTGGATGGGTCGAGGCGGCCACAAAGACGGCGTTGTAGTCGAACAGCTCCACAAAGTCGACACCCGGCAGGTCTTCGGGGTCGGACGACACCACTAGATCAACCTCTTCTTTCTGCAAGGCCGGAAGGGCATCAAAGGCCAGGCCGGGGCGGATATCCACATCGACATCGCCCCAGGACTTCCTGAAAGCCTCAAGTACCGGGAAAAGCCATTCGAAACAGGCATGGCATTCGATTGCGATATGCATCCGCCCGGTACGCCCATCCCGCAGCGAAGAAAATTCATGCTGAGCAGCCTCGACCTGCGGTAGGATCTGTTCCGCAAGTCGCAGCAAACGCAATCCGGCGGCCGACAGTTTCATGGGCTTGGAGCGACGCAGAAAAAGCTCGACCCCCGCCTGATCCTCTAATCCTTTGATCTGGTGGCTTAACGCAGACTGAGTGATGTTCAACTGGTCTGCTGCACGCGCCAGCCCGCCGCATTCATGGATCGCTTTGATGGTACGCAGGTGCCGGAATTCAATGTGCATTTCGAACAGCATTCATGTTGTTGTTGAATAATATGAGTTTGTCTCACATTGCCTGCCATGGCACAAGAGGCTCAGATGATCCAGCGAGGCCGTTATGTCCAAACCTGAAATTTCCTTTGAGTTCTTTCCGCCCAAAACTCTGGAAGCCTCATTCCGTCTTTGGGACACGGTTCAGACTTTGGCCCCCCTGGACCCTCGCTTCGTGTCCGTTACCTACGGCGCTGGTGGCACAACGCGCGAGCTGACACGTGACGCAGTTTCGACCCTTCATAAGTCGTCGGGCCTGAACGTCGCTGCACATTTGACCTGTGTCGATGCCTCACGGCAGGAAACACTGGAAATCGCCGACACATTCGCACGCGCCGGTGTGCAAGACATCGTCGCCCTGCGCGGCGACCCGCCGAAGGGTCAGGACAAGTTCGTTCCGCACCCCGACGGGTTTGCCAGCTCGGTCGAGCTGATTGAAGCGCTGGCCGAAACCGAGATGTTCAGTATTCGCGTCGGTGCCTATCCTGACAAACACCCCGAAGCTGCCGATTTGGCTGCGGATGTGGATTGGCTGAAGGCCAAGCTTGACGCGGGCGCGGACGAAGCCCTGACGCAGTTCTTCTTCGAGGCAGAAACCTTTTTCCGTTTCCGTGACGCCTGCGCCAAAGCGGGCATCGACAAGCCGATTGTGCCCGGCATTCTGCCGATCGAGAACTGGGCAGGTGCCCGCAATTTCGCCAAGCGCTGCGGCACACATATTCCTGTGTGGGTGGAACAGGCTTTCGAAAAGGCAGTGCGTGACGGACGCGAGGATCTGCTGGCAACCGCGATCTGCACCGAGCTGTGTTCAGATCTGATCGAAGGCGGCGTGGACAAGCTGCATTTCTACACACTGAACCGTCCGGAACTGACCCGTGATGTGTGCTTTGCGCTTGGCATTACGCCGCGCGTTGAACTGGAAAACGTCGCCTAAGTCGGAAAAACTCAACGATTCGCCCGGGTTACGCTCACCTCGGGCGACTTTCGTTCTATTTTGTGTGAACTGTTTCACACTCATATTCGCAAAATTGCAGTTTTACAGGACAATTGAATCGCAAGATCGCGATTGTTGTCTGCACCCTCGCAAATCCACCTCGGAATTTGACAAAACTATGACCTGGGCGACACTGGAGGCGTGTAGTTTGTAACGAGTGTTTTGAGTATGGAACCTGTAGATAAAGTGCGGGCGCGCACTGATGCCCTTGCAGATTTGGGATTACCCCCATCTGCCAGTTCCAATGAAATCAGAGAGGCGTGGCGGCAGATCGCCTTTCATTCGCATCCCGATCACCGGGATGGGGACAGTTCCGGGTTCTCGCGCGCCAAGGCCGCCTATGATTTCTTACGCAACGAAGGATTGACGAAAAAGGGCGGTGGCAAAGCTGGCCAGGCTCAACCGCGTCGTCCGCGTTTGAAAAAGCGGATCATTGAGTTGCCGCAGGAAGACATCGCCGCCTGCAAAGCAATGCTGAGCCCTGAGGAAGTCTTGTCTCATGAGCACAGCCCAGCAGATGCGTTTGACGTACCCGAAGCGTGCATTTCGGACCATGTTCCAGATGCGGTAGGCTGTTACGGGCGGCATTTGACCTATTTCGTCACCACACCCGTGCATCACGGTGCAAATCGTGTGGCCTTGCCAACAACAGTCCTGAGCGGTGCGCGGCATACCGAGGCAGAGATTCTGAGCTTTCAGTCCAAGGACACCGGTGCCGGAGAGGTGGTGATCCCGGACACGATTTGCGAACGCAAATTTCCTGGCGCCAAGAGCGTGAAGATCCGGTTTGATGCCGATCAGGACATCCGCGATCAATTCTGGCTGGCGGGCTGAATGCAAAAAAGCCCGGCCAGATCAGCCGGGCTTTGAATTTTTCAATCCAAGGCGTCGATCAGTTTGTGACCGGGCCTTCCGAAGTGAATTTCGGGATCACACTTGTCGATGCGTCCGAGGACTCGATGCCCGGCCAGTTGCCTTCAGCGATGTTGATGTTGCCGGGCACATCTTCTTCCCAAAAGCCAACAACCACATCGGTGATGTTCAGGTACAGCTTGTCATCAACAATGCGCCACAAGTTGGGGTTGGCCGGAACCTTACCGCCTTTTGACACGCCATAAGCACAGTGGCCATCATATTGCGGCGCATAGAAGGCCGGATTTTCCAGGAACGTGTCGCGGTTTTCTTCGGTCGCAAAAGCCCAGGTTGCACCGTTGTATTCCGCAGTAATGTCGGCTTTTCCGCGCACGGCTTCGGGCTGCGATTGGCCGACCGGAACCTGATCAAGGCTGCGATATGCAACCACGTCGTAGCCCGAGACAGCAAAGCCGGTGCCATCAACATATTGAGGCCCGGCAAATGCCGGAACCGCCAGAGCCATGGCCGCAGCGAAGGTCAATGCAAAGCGTTTCATGTGGTCTATCCTTTTCGGGTCAACTGTGTCCGTGATGCCGTTGTGGCAGGTCTGACAAGACAATATGCGATTCCCGTGCAGTTCGTAGTCCCCCTAACGCCGCTGTGACCCGACACGAGAAAACGTGAGAGTTTGGACGGAGATTGTTACAGAATAAGCCAACAGCAGCGGGTTGGACTCGGCGGTTTGCAATATTAGCTTTAAGACAGCCCTGATAACGGCAAGAAAGGCAAGAGATGAGCGACCAATCCCCGTACACCCCCCCAGCGGTCTGGACCTGGGACAGCAAAAGCGGCGGCCAGTTCGCCAATATCAACCGGCCGATTGCGGGTGCGACCCACGACAAAGACCTGCCGGTCGGACGCCACCCACTGCAACTGTACTCACTGGCCACACCCAATGGCGTGAAGGTTACGGTCATGCTGGAAGAACTGTTGGCGCTGGGTCACGAAGGTGCTGAATACAATGCCTGGCTGGTCAATATCGGCGAGGGCGATCAGTTCAGCTCGGGCTTTGTCGGAGCCAACCCAAATTCGAAAATCCCGGCCCTTTGGGACCGGTCCGGGGATACACCCACGCGCGTGTTCGAAAGCGCTTCGATCCTGTTTCACCTGGCTGAAAAGTTCGGCGCGTTCCTTCCTGCGTCGGGCCCTGAGCGCACCGAGGTGATGAACTGGGTGTTCTGGCAAATGGGCAGCGCGCCATATCTGGGCGGCGGGTTCGGCCATTTCTACGCCTACGCGCCCGAGAAATGGGAATACCCGATCAACCGCTTTGCGATGGAGACCAAGCGGCAGCTGGACGTTCTGGATCGGGAATTGGCGGACAAGACCTATATTGCTGGTGACGAGTACACGATTGCCGACATGGCGATCTGGCCTTGGTATGGCCAACTGGTATTGGGCCGTCTTTACAGCGCCGCCGAGTTTCTGGACGTTGAATCGTACAAAAACGTCATGCGTTGGGCCAAGGAAATTGACGCGCGCCCAGCGGTTCAGCGCGGTCGCATGGTCAACCGTGCCTTTGGCGAGCCGCACACGCAGTTGCACGAGCGCCACGATGCCAGCGATTTCGAGACCCGCACGCAGGACAAACTGGAACCAGCGGCGGAATAACTAAAGGCGTTAATGCAACAACACACGGCGCGGTCTGCGCCGCGTGTATGCGTTTGGAAGTTTATTTCAGAATTGGCGGATTGTCCGGGTTACTGCCGGGGGCCTCTCTTACCTGCTTGACGCTTTTGGGCACGGGCAGATCAAACCGAAGTCCAACCTTGGCCAACAACGCAGCAGCAGGCTCGCTGGCGGTGAAAAAACCGACATCCATCGCGCCCGCCTCGATCCCGGAAAAGGTCAACGCCTCGGACACGGCCTTGGCCAGCGCAGGCTCTGCCCCGTCGAGAACATCGACAAAACCCAACAAATGTCCCTGCGCACCAGCTTCTGACTTAGTGGCAACCAAATAGGCCGCAGTGGCCAACCCGCCTGCGGTTGCCAGTTTGGTATCCAAAGCGGTCAGCAAATTATCAGGCAAACCAGACGGCGGCATGAACTCAGCCAGTTTTTCCTCGACCTCTTTTGGACTGTGTTGCAGCGTTTCGGCCAACCAACCCAATGCTTCTGCCGGGACCAGCATCGAGGATGGCGCAGTTTCCAGATTCAGGCCTAGCCCGATCCCCTGCCCTGCCAGCATCCCAGAAAGCACCCGCCCCGAAAGCGCCACGTAAGGTACAGGCCGACCTGCGAACTGCGCCAACCGTTCCTCTCGGTCAAAAGCCAGCACAAAGCGCCCGTCCGCAACGTCGAATAACTCGGGCGAGATATTCTCGTCCTGCGCTTCCTCGGTCAGCATCAGGAACAGCTCGCTGTCGGCCAGCCGCTCAAAAAATCGCAACCGGGCGGAATCGTTTTGCGGATCTGCCTGCATCGCGGCATGTGCTGCGTCCAACGCCGTGGGTTCAGTCATTCAACACCTCTTGGACCCGCGCGCGCAGAACCGGTAAAAGCTCGGCCTCGAACCACGGGTTTTTCTTTAACCATGCCGTATTGCGCCAGGACGGATGAGGCAAGGCAAAGACCCGCGGCGCATGGTCCTGCCAGCTTTGGACGGTGTTTGTGACCGAACCGCGTACGCCAAGGTGGTACTTATGCGCATGCCCCCCGACCAGGACGGTCAACGGCACCTGGCCCAGAACGCTCATCACCCGATCATGCCAGGTGTTTCGGCACAGGGCGGGCGGCGGAAGGTCGGCGCTGCGGGCATCATAACCGGGAAAACAGAAGGCCATGGGTACAATCGACACGCGGTCGCGGTCATAAAAGATCGTCTCATCAATCCCCAACCAATGCCTCAATCTGTCACCCGAAGGGTCGGTGAACGGCCGCCCCGACTCATGCACGCGTGCACCCGGCGCCTGCCCTGCAATCAGAATTGGTGTGCCTGAACGAAACCAAACTACCGGGCGTGGTTCATGCGCCGTTGCTGTTTGTGCAAACCTTTCTGCGCACAGGCGACAGGCCCGAATTTCGTCGGCTAAACTGTCCATCTAATGTCAAAACCTCTTCTGCCCACGCGTCACGACGGGGAACATAAGGCCCGCCGGACACACCGCCAATCAGGTTGTCACAGGTTTTACCTCAACGCATTGATCATTTGTTTCATAATTCGACATAATGTAGCCAACATGGAACGGTAAAAATAACCTTCTCCGGCCGTCCCAAAGAACGGCAACACAACGGAACACGAGCAGCAGGCCCCGAATGTTAGAGTTCGACAATGTCAGCAAGTCCTTCTGGACCGGAACCCGCCGCAAGGTGATTCTGGATCAGGTCTCGTTCCGGGTCGAGCTGGGCACGTCACTGGGGGTTCTGGCCCCGAACGGCACTGGAAAAACCACGCTAATCAATATGATGGCTGGTTTGGAAAAACCAGACGAGGGCGTGATCCGACGCGAATGTCGCGTCTCTTTCCCCATGGGGTTCACAGGTGGTGTGTCGGGAAAGCTGTCCGCTCTTGAGAATGCGCGCTACATCGCCAAGATCTATGGGATGGACCCGGATTATATCGAAGCCTATTGCAAATGGCTTTGTGGTCTGGGCGAATATTTCGATCAACCGCTGGCGACCTATTCCTCGGGGATGCGTTCCCGGTTCACCTTCGCTTTGATGTTGGCGCTGGATTTCGACATGTATCTGATCGACGAAGGGATGCCCGCATCAACGGATGTCGAGTTCAACGAAAAAGCCGGCTCGATCCTGAAAGAGAGACTGCGCACCACAACTCTGGTCATCGTATCACACAGCCCGTCCGTGTTAGAAAAGTTTGCCCAACAAGCCGCCGTCCTTTTGGACGGGCAATTGTACATGTTTGAATCCTTGGAAGAGGCTAAGCAGTTATATGACTACGAATCCCAAGGTTAGAAAGTACAACTGGCGCCGCAACCAGCAGGCCGACGGTTCCGCCGAAGCGCGGGCCGACGCAATTTCGCGCATTCGCAACGCAACGCAAGGCCAACCCGCTGCGGATCAGGCGCAGCCAGGAACACAGTTGGACGACATCAAACGCGAAGGTTTAACGGGACGCCAATTGCGTATTGCGCGACGGTTGGCGCAGAAACATGGGCTGGCTGCGACCTCGGATTATGATGCGGTGCGTTTGTTGCGTCAAAAGGGCATTGACCCGTTCCAGCGCACCAATCTTCTGGATCTTGCTGCCGCCAGGCCCTCGGCCAACGACGAAGAGAACAACACCAAGGACAAGGTCAGTATCAAGCTTCCGCAGGCTGTGGGTGCGAAAAAGTCCAATTTACCAGGACCCGAGCTGAGCCCCGCTGAACGACGCAACCTTGAGATCGGGGAAATCCAGAAAGACATTGCACGCAGACGCAGGCGCAAACTGTTTGCCTTGTTTGCGCGGCTGGCCGTCTTTGTGTTTCTGCCGACTTTTGTCGTGGGTTTCTATTGCTACCGCATCGCCACCCCGATGTATGCCAGCGATTCAGAGTTTTTGATCCTGCAGGCAGACGGTGGACCGGGCAGTGTTGGCGGTTTGCTGGCGGGAACTCAGTTTGCCACAACGCAGGACTCGATCTCCGTGCAGTCCTTTCTTGAATCGAAAGAGGCGCTGCTGTTGCTGGATCAGGATGCAGGATTTTCGGACGTCTTCAAACAGGACTGGATCGACCCGGTTCAAAGGCTGGCCGCCGATGCGTCACTTGAGGACGCGTACAAACTGTTCAACCGGATGATCACCATCGGCTACGATCCAACCGAAGGGGTTATTCGGATGGAGGTCGCGGCCCCGGATCCACAGACCTCGACCGAGTTCTCGGAGCGTCTGATCTCGTACGCCGAAAACAGGGTGAACGCGCTTTCCGGTAAAAAACGTGAAGACCAGATGCGTGATGCGGTTGAAAGCTTTGAGGCGGCTCAAGAGGCGCGCAAACAGGCGCAGGAAGAGCTGATTGAACTTCAGTTGCAGGGTGCTGTGCTGGATCCGGAAAACGTAATCGCCAGCCTGCGAAGTCGCATCAACGAGATCGAGATACTGGTTCAGGACAAAGAGCTGGAGCTAGCGGCTTTGCAGGACAATCTGCGTCCGAACAAAGCCAAAGTAGATGGTGTTCAGGCTGACATCGCCCGACTGGAAAAGGTGCTGGAAGATTTGAATGCCCAAATGCAGGACGCCTCTGCCGGCGAAAATTCGCTGGCCCGGCTAAGCGTGCGCATACAGATCGCCCAGGCCGATCTGGCGGCTCGGGATATGATGCTGCAAACGGCAATGCAGCAAATGGAAACGACCCGGTCCGAGGCCAACCGGCAGGTTCGGTATCTGACTGTTTCGGTGAACCCTATTCCCAGTCAGGAACCCAGCTATCCGCGCAAGTTTGAAAATACGATTTTGGCATTCCTGTTATTTGCTGGTATCTACCTCATGATCTCGCTTACTGCGTCGGTCCTTCGTGAACAGGTATCCTCATAAGACCCATGAAACATGTAAAAATCTCCGGCCTGACGGTCGGCAACGACCTTCCGCTGACTGTCATCGCTGGCCCCTGCCAGCTGGAAACAGCAGACCATGCGCAAATGATTGCGGGCAAGATGAAAGAAGCCTGCGACGCAGCCGGTGCGCAATATGTGTTCAAGGCGTCTTACGACAAAGCGAACCGGACATCGCTGTCGGGCAAGCGTGGCATGGGAATCGATGCGGGCCTGCAGGTTCTGGATGACATTCGCAAAACGATGGGCATCCCGGTCCTGACCGATGTCCATACCGAGGCACACTGCGCCCTCGCAGCCGAAGCTGTGGATGTTCTGCAAATCCCTGCCTTTCTGTGCCGACAGACAGACATGCTGCTGGCCGCTGGCAATACCGGCAAGGCCGTCAACGTCAAGAAAGGTCAATTCCTGGCCCCATGGGAAATGACGAATATCGTCGACAAGGTTGAAAGCACTGGAAACCAGAACATCCTGCTGACCGAACGTGGCACATCTTTTGGATACAACACTTTGGTCGCTGACATGCGCGGCCTGCCCCAAATGGCAAAAACCGGCTATCCGGTCGTTATGGATGCGACCCATTCAGTCCAGCAACCCGGTGGCAAAGGTGGTTCGTCCGGCGGACAGCGCGAGTTCGCGCCCGTGATGGCCCGGGCGGCTGTTTCATTGGGAATTGGCGCAGTTTTTATTGAAACGCATCAAGAACCTGACAAAGCGCCTTCTGACGGCCCGAACATGATCCCATTGGACCAAATGCCCCAACTTGTTGACACATTGATGCGTTTTGATGCGCTTGCCAAAGCGAATCCTATTCAAATTTAACGATTGAGACTTGTTATGACCAAACCCCTCCCCGAGGTGACACCCAACACCTGGAGTTTTCTGCGCGACGCGATGATCAAGCCCACCGGGTTTCGCGAGTATGACGCGCGCTGGAAATACCCCGAAGAGATCAACCTGCCCGGCATGACCGCGCTTGGACTGGGTCTGGGCACCCAGATGCGCAGACGTGGGATTGAACCCGTGATCGCCGTTGGCAACGACTACCGCGATTATTCGCTGGCCATCAAAAACGCGTTGATCCTTGGTCTGATGCAGGCCGGTATCCGCGTGAAAGATATTGGCCCCGCGCTCAGCCCTATGGCTTATTTCGCGCAGTTTCATCTGGATGTGCCTGCTGTTGCGATGGTCACGGCCAGCCACAACCCCAATGGCTGGACCGGCGTGAAAATGGGCTTTGATCGCCCACTGACCCACGGCCCGGACGAGATGTCGGAGTTGCGTGACATCGTGCTGAACGGTGAAGGTCAACAGCACGAAGGCGGATCATGCGAATTCGTCGAAGGCGTGAAGGAAGCTTACATCGATGACCTCGTTGGTGATTTCAAAATGTCCCGCCCGCTGAAGGTGGTCTGTGCCACTGGCAATGGCACTGCCTCAGCCTTTGCGCCCGAGATTTTCGAGCGGATCGGGGTCGAGGTCGTGCCCCGCCACAACCGGCTGGATTATAGCTTCCCAAACTACAACCCGAACCCCGAAGCGATGGAGATGTTGCATGACATGTCCGCCACGGTGAAATCCAGCGGCGCTGATCTGGCGCTTGGATTTGACGGGGACGGCGACCGCTGCGGCGTGGTTGATGACGAAGGCGAAGAGATTTTCGCCGACAAGGTGGGCGTGATCATGGCCCGTGATCTGGCCAAGCTGTATCCCGGATCAACTTTTGTCGCGGATGTGAAATCCACCGGCTTGTTTGCCAGTGATCCCGAATTGCAGGCATTGGACGTCAAGGCGGATTACTGGAAGACTGGCCATAGCCACATGAAACGGCGCGTTAAGGAAATTGGCGCTTTGGCCGGGTTCGAAAAGTCTGGCCACTACTTCCTGGCCGAGCCTGTGGGTCGTGGATATGACTGCGGAATGCGCGTGGCGGTCGAGATCTGCAAACTTATGGACCGCAACCCGGATCAAAGCATGTCGGACCTGCGCAAGGCGCTGCCCAAGACCTGGTCGACCCCAACCATGTCACCTTACGCCGCAGATACCGAGAAGTACGATATCCTTCAGCGCTTGGTCGACAAGCTGGTCGCCAAAGGCGATGCGGGCGAATCCTTTGCTGGGCGCGCAATCAAAGAGGTTGTCACCGTCAACGGCGCGCGAGTCATTCTGGACAACGGCAGTTGGGGGCTGGTTCGGGCCTCGTCCAACACCCCTAATCTGGTGGTTGTGTGCGAGAGCAGCGAAAGCGAGGCTGAGATGCGCGCGATCTTTGCCGACATCGATGCTGTGATCCGCACTGAGCCTGGTGTTGGCGACTACGACCAGACCATCTGACCGTAAAGGCTTGGGGCGTGTCCTCGCCCCAAGCGCCGCGCTCAGTTGCCGCCGAACAGCTTGAGCAAACCTTTCTTTGCCTCGTCTTCCAGCTTTTTCTTCAACGCATCTTCGATCTGGTCGCTGTCGGTGATGGTCGTATCCAACTCGTTCCCGACTTTCTCAAAAACCTTCTGCTTGGCGTCGTCTTCCAGCTCCTTGACCTTCACGTCAGCTGCCGCCTCGATGACTTTGGTCAGATCCGGCTTGATCGACGGATTGCTCCACGGGCCGACGATGCGCACCGGAACCGATATGCCCTTACCGGAGTTGGCTCGCAGCGCTACGGGTGTGAACAAATAGTCGATATCGCGCGCGCCTAGTCCCACGGTTCCCGTGCCATCCGCGCGGAAGTTTTCCAGCGACATGAGCAGATCATTGTTGGTCAGCACGCCCTGATCCATGGTGAAGCTGCCGGTCAGGCTGTTGAATACGGTCGTTCCACCCGATCCGGTCCCACGTCCCATCAGACGGTCCAGATCGAAACCGGAAATCACTCCTGACCCGACATCCAGATTTCCCTTGCCGCTGAGCGAACGCATGATCTGATCCTCAGACTGGCCAACGCCCAGAAACTCCAGACTGCCCGCAGCCATGCCCGACAAGCGTTCAACACCGGCCAGTGTGGTCAACGCCTGTTTCAGATCGATACCGCTGGCCGAGATTTTGCCGCCAACAGACAGGCCATTGCGATTATTGGCGACCACCTGCCCGTTCAACTGACCTGCAAACAGTGTGGCCGGATGCATTTCCAGCACCGCCCGAGAGCGATCCAGAGACAGGGTCAGATCACTTTTGCCAAATTCCATTCCCGGCACAGCAATCGAGTTAGCCGTCAGGCGGATTTTACCATTCGCCAGCGCCAGAGCAGAGGCGTCAATTGGGTCTTGCGACCACCCGTCCACTGCAGAGGTACTTGGCTGAGAGGCACCGCTCGGTGCTGGTGCCGTTTCAGAGATCCGCGAAAGATCCAGATCACCCGCATCCAACCTGGCTACGATCTGTGGTGGGTCCGAAATGGTAATATCTGCCTCACCCAGAAATCGGTTGTCATCCAGTTGAGCGGTCATATCCCGCAACGAAATACGCCCGTCCTGCGTATAGGTCATATGGGCGGCGATGTTGGCCTTTTTACCCAAACCCGGCGGGATATGCACACCGGCCTGACCAAAAGCTGCAAACATCTTTTCGCTGTCCCGAGCCTCGACCCTTGTTGTACCGTCCATTTCACCGGCCAGATTGACACGTCCATCGAAACCGATCTCACCCCCTGGCGCAGCCAAAGACAGTTCCAGCGCCGTGACGTCGCCATTGGAAAAGGCAGGCAGGTCCGGGATTTTCAAGTCAACTTCAACGGCTCCGCCAGGCACAGCCATTGTGGCTTGCATGATCATGGGAGATGTGACCTCGGGCCAGCTTGCGGCCAGTGTCACACCAGAAAAATCCATCTGTGTGATACCATTCTCGACGAAAATCAGCTGCGCGTTTGTCAGCTCTAGTTGGTCCAGGGTGACCTCACCCGTTGTTTCCGCAGGCACAGCTGCCCCAGAGGTTTCGGCAGGTGGGGTCGAAGTCGGGGCGCCAAATTGCCAGTTCGTTCGCCCCTGTGATTGCTCCAGCCGCAATATCGGGTTTTCAGCAAACACGCGTTTGATACGCAGATCTCCATTCCACAGCGCAGCAGCGTCCACACCGACGGCAAGACTTTCTGCACTCAGCATTGGCTCGGACGCTGCCCAGCTAGCATTGCCAAAACGTACCGGGCCGGTTTCCATTCCCAGCACGGGCCAGAAGGACAAGCGCACGTCCCCGCTCAGTGTCAAATCACGCCCGGTTTGCGCCTTCACCTGCTCGGCCAGAATCGCGCCCAGCTTGTCCCCGGGCATCAGCAAAAGCGCGCCAATGACGAGCCCGGCAACAGCCACAACAACAAATAGAATGCGCATCAGCCACTTCATGATCTGCTCTCCGCCTTTTGGCTTATCTTTGCCGTGATCATTCAAATCACACGTCACATTTGCAAGGGGAAGCGTTCCCCACTATATGCCGCGCCATGACAACGAACCCGCCAAACCTCCGCCCCGACCTAGCGCCCGCCGCCCGGATCACCGAGTCGCCCCGTTCCGACCAGCCGACCATCGGCATGGTGTCGCTGGGTTGCCCCAAGGCGTTGGTCGACAGTGAACGCATTCTCACCCGGCTTCGCGCTGAAGGATACGGCATTTCGCCCGATTATGCCGGGGCCGATGCCGTCATTGTGAACACCTGCGGATTTCTGGACAGCGCCAAGGCGGAATCGCTGGACGCAATCGGAGAGGCACTGGTTGAAAACGGCAAGGTCATTGTAACCGGCTGTCTGGGGGCGGAACCGGATTACATCCGGGAACATCACCCCCGCATCATGGCCGTCACCGGACCGCATCAGTATGAACAGGTTTTGGATGCGGTGCACGTCGCCGTGCCGCCCTCACCCGATCCGTTTGTCGATCTGCTGCCTGCCAGCAGCGTGCAATTGACCCCGCGCCATTACAGCTATCTGAAGATCTCGGAAGGCTGTAATCACAAGTGCAAGTTCTGCATCATCCCAGATATGCGCGGGAAACTGGCCAGCCGCCCGGCCCACGCGGTTCTGCGTGAGGCTGAAAAGCTGGTCGATAACGGCGTGCGCGAGCTGCTGGTGATCTCGCAGGACACGTCGGCCTATGGGCTGGACCGGAAATATGATGTGAACCCGTGGAAAGACCGCGACGTGCGCAGCCATATCACCGATCTGGCGCGGGAGCTGGGACAGTTGGAGGCGTGGGTGCGCCTGCATTATGTTTACCCCTACCCGCATGTACGCGAGTTGATCCCACTGATGGCGGATGCGGGCTGCAATGTGCTGCCCTATCTGGATATTCCTTTCCAGCACGCGCACCCCGACGTTTTGAAACGTATGGCCCGCCCGGCCGCCGCAGCCAAAACACTGGACGAAATCCGGGCCTGGCGTGACATCTGCCCGGACATCACCCTGCGATCGACCTTTATTGTCGGTTATCCCGGAGAGACTGAGGCAGAATTCCAAACTTTGCTGGACTGGATGGACGAAGCGCAGCTAGATCGCGTCGGCTGCTTTCAGTACGAAAACGTGGATGGCGCGCGGTCGAACGACCTGCCCGATCACGTCCCGGCCGAGGTCAAGCAAGAGCGCTGGGATCGCTTCATGGAAAAGGCTCAAGCGATTTCCGAAGCCAAACTGGCGGCAAAAGTCGGCCAGACCTTGCAGGTCATCGTGGATGAGGTCGATGACGAAGCCGCCACCTGCCGCACCAAAGCGGACGCGCCCGAGATTGACGGCAACCTGTTCATTGATGAAGGGTTCGAAGCACTTAATCCTGGCGACGTCGTAACGGTTGAGGTGGACGAGGCCGGAGAATACGATCTTTGGGGCAAGCTCGCTTAGAACTGTTTTCGCCTGCCCGTTTCACTGCAGATGGGCAAAGCGTGAAGCGAGTTTATTGGTCCAACGCTCCTAAAGACGCGATCTTAGACTGAAATCCATAAACGGAGGGTTTCATGTCTGGATACGACAAACTCGGCCTGAACGGCGTGGTTTTCCTGTTGGCCATGTTTTGCCTTGTAACACCTTCTTCCGCACAAACGGCGTCGGGCGGTCCAAACGGCTTGATCGTGGTTAGCGATAAGCAGCTCAGCTTTCACAAGACCGGCCACCTCAAGATAAAGCGCTATTATCTTGCGCCAAAATCCAAAGCACATGTCAAACAGCCGAAGGTGCACCACAAAAAGCACCACAAATCCTATCGCTTTCACCCACCGAAACGGCGCGTAATCGGTCGTGTGCCCTACGGGCAGATCAAACGGCACAAGTTCAATTCGTTCAGGTTCAAACACAAATACGGTTTCAAGAAATATTGAACCGCTGAACTGTACGCGCTTAGTACCAGCAAAAAAGCCGCCTCAAAGGCGGCTGTCCATCGAGTAGTGGTGCAGGCGGCCCGGTCGTGGACCGCCTGCAAAAAGCTTACTGAGTAACCGGGTTACAGACAGTCTGGCCTGCTTCGGTTGTCGCCAGCTCATAGCCGCCCGGACAGCTGGGTGTGCCGGCTTTGTCATAGCTGGGCTGTACATAAACAGGTGTCGGTTCTTCCTGCTGCGCGCAAGCAGTCAGAATCAGGGCAAATGCGCCAACGGCAGCGAGTTTCAGTTTCATGTCCGTCAATCCTCTATTACTTTTCTGATATTGCCCAACTTTTCGGGGCCACATCCAGAATACGGGCTGAGCTTCGATCTGGCAACTGAATCGATCACGTCTTTGTGAGTCAAAGCGATTCCATGCCGGTTTTAGCTTTGGGAAAGGGCATTTACCGCTTCGAAGCTACCTTTTTGGCCGCACTGCTCTACACTGTTGTCACGACATCAGCCAAAGACGGAGAAGCCACATGTCAGACGCGCCAAATATTGCCCAGAAATCACCGATTCCGGTCGAGGTTGTCGAAGGGAAGACCTATTTTTGGTGCTCATGTGGAAAATCTGCGCGACAGCCGTTTTGCGACGGGTCCCACAAAGACAGCGCATTTGAACCAATAAAATATACAGCAGATGCCAGTAAAAAAGTCTTTTTCTGCGCGTGCAAACATAGCGCAAAGCAACCGCTATGCGATGGCAGCCACAGTAAATTGTGATCAGGTCTTCAGACCATTCAGGGTCTCGGCGTTTGCGCAAAAATCCGGGGCCTTTTCGACCAATGCCTGTTGATCAGCCAGCCACAAAGCGCATTGGCCGTCACAACTTGAAGCCCGACACCGTGTGACCAATTCTGCATAGCCCTCTGGTGTCAAACGACCGTCCGCCATCACCTCGGTCAATGAAATGCCCATACATCGCGAGACAGACCGCGTTAGCCAGAAATGCTTTTCAATTTCGCCCAGCGGGACCTGCGCCATCACACGTTCTCCAGCTGTTGCGCCTTAAGTGCCGCGAATCGCTCTCGGTTGGGGCAGCTGCTTGGCGCTTCATCGATCTGGCCCCTCTGCTCCAGCCATTCCGGGCAGTCATGAGCCCAGGCGCAACCCCGGCATTGTTGTACGATCTCGGCCCATTCTTCGTGATTCAAATGACCCTTGCGGTATGCCCCGGCCAGATCAGTACCGGTGGCTTGCCCCATTCGCAGCACAAGCCGCAAATGGGTCATGATGTTGCCTAGACGTGGCATGGCAAACCTTTAGGTTAAGGCATTAATTTATGGAGTAATTCCTGGTTCCGGCAATACTCAGGCGCCCGCTGTGCAGTTGCCGCCTGGCTCAACATAGCCTGACAATGCTGTGGGTTCGGGCAGTCGGTGCACCGTAGAACTGCCTCGGAAATCTGATCCACGGAAACCAAACCGCCAATCGCCGCTTCTTCAAGATTAATGTCCAGCATGCTGGCCATATCGTCCACCAAACCGGCGTGCAGTCGCAAGGTCTCTCGGGTGGGCATAGTGTTTTCCTTTCCCTTTCGCGCTTTGGCAAAAGGGTAGCGAATTTGCACCTTCAAACATTGACACAGGTCAAGATTGGACGCCGATATGGTCCAGATAGGCTCGGGTCGCATCCTGAACCCTGCGAAACCGGTCGCCGCCCAGTTTCTTGCCGCCATACCAACGGGTGACAATGATCACATGGTTCTGCAATTCCGCCCGTTCGATCATGCGCAGGATCACCATTCCCGCCCCGCTTTCCCCATCATCCGCCTTAAGCGCGCCGGTCGGCAGAGTCGCGGCCCACGTGTTGTGGGTCGCCTTGGCATAGGTTTTGTCCGATTTCAGATCATTCAGAACACTGTCGATATCGGCCCGCGAAGCAACTGTCGCCCCGGACACCGCGTATTTCGAGCCGCGATCTGTCAGGATCACCCCAAGACGCACAAGGCCGCTCACTGTGCCAGGCCCAACTGTGCTGCAGTTTCAAGCACGATCTGAACGCGCTGCTCATTGGGCGGGTGGGTTCCCAGAAACTTGTCGCCGGGATCCGGGATCCGGTCAAAAAACTTCGCCCCAACCAACGGGTTGTACCCTGCATTGTAGGTGATGATCGTACCCAACTGGTCTGCCTCCAGCTCGAAATCCTTCAGGTAAGCTTGAACACCAACCTTGGCCCCCAGCTTTTGCGCCTCTTCTATGGCGGCTGCATCACCGCCGCGCAACTGTTCTCGCCTGCCGAATTCTGCGGCGCTGGCGCTGGCGTTTTCACTTTGCCGGGCAATGTGCCCCAACACATGGTGGGCCGCTTCATGACCCATGACAAAAGCAAGCTCATCCGCGTTTTGCGCGGACCGGATCATAGACCGCGTGAAAACAATCACCGGTTGCCCGTTTTCGTCCAAAGTCTGATACGCGTTTGCCGGTGCCCGCGGGTTTAGATCAACCAGGATCCTGAACTCACAATTCTGGCGTCTGGGTTGTTTAAGACATTGTTTTCGTGCTTCCGCACCAACAGCCTGGCTAACCTGCTGAAAGGTCTGCGCCGTCGGTTCGGCACCCGACGCATCACCCAGCCAGTCCTCGGGCGATTGTACACTGAAGACACCTTGCGCACAGGCCGACAACAGCAGGAAAAGCGGTAAAACAAAGCATCTGCGCATGTTACATCCTTTGGGCCAATCGGGCCGCCATTTCAACATAGTACGCCCCGTCAGCTGATGCCACTGCGCCGCTGGCAAGGAACGGCTTGCATTGCGCCTCGGCGACTTGCACTGTGGACACATGTTTTCGATTGAGCATGAATTCGACTCGACGGTCATTACGCTTGTGGACGAAGGTGAAAAACCTTTGCAGGAAGATGTCGTGATCAACAATTTCGCCGAATGCGTTACGCTAGAGCAGCTGGATCCACGCACAGAACAGGTTCAGAAGATCACGCTGTCGCCGGAACAGGTACGCGATCTGGCTGCCGCGCTGGACCTGCCCGAAGGCGTTTATCAGATACGGGAAACCGGACCTCAGGGGTCATAGAGAAACACCTTGTTTCGCGCGGTCTGCCCCTGTTTCAGCGTCAGCGTCGAAGGGGCAACTCCAAGACATTTGGCGAGCAAACTCAGAACTGCCTGATTGGCCATACCGTTCTGGGGCGCGGCCGTCACAAACATTTTGATCTGATCTTCTTCACAGATCACTCGATCCCGCGCTGCCTTGGGCGTCACCTTGACGCTGAATACCCTCCCGGGCGTTGCCAGCGCGCTGAGATCGGGCAGATCACGCAGTTTGGATTTCGCCATTGTCACCCCTTTTTCTTCAAAACCTTGCATGACAGGCGTCGGAATGAAAATGATCCACGCAATGTATCGGCACACCCTTGAATCGGGCGGGTTGCCGACCAAGATACAGAGTCGTGATGTAAAGGAAGTTAACATATGTCCCTGAAAAGCCCCGCCGCTCTGGAGTTTTTACTGTCGCGCCGGTCCCGCCCCGCCAAGACATTGATTGCTCCGGCCCCAACACGGGACGAATTGCTGCCCTTGCTCACCGCTGCGGCGCGCAGCCCCGATCATGGCAAGTTAGAGCCTTGGCGCTTCATCGTTTTGGAAAAGGGTGCCATGCCGCGTTTGGCAGATTTGACCGAAGCATGTGGTCAAAAGCTGGGGAAAAGCCCCGAGGACATCGCCAAAGCGCGCAGCCAGTTCGACATGGGGCACTTGGCGGTTGCGGTGATCGAAGTGCAAAAACCGTCCGAAAAGATCCCCGCAATTGAGCAAACCTATTCTGCCGGAGCTGTTTGTCTGGCCCTGCTGAATGCTGCGCTGGCGGCAGGATGGGGCGCAAACTGGCTATCGGGCTGGCAAACCCATGACCGCGACTTCTGCACCCAGGCGCTTGGACTGGCAGACAACGAAAGCGTGGCCGGGTTGATCCATATCGCGACCGAAGGATCGGCCCCGCCCGAGCGCCCCCGACCTGATGTGGCGGCCTTGACGGAATGGCTCAGCGAATGACAATCCTGAACGCCTTTTTCAACGCACTTGGCCAGATCGGAGACCCAAAATTCCGGGGGGTCTTATTAAGGGGTGTCGGATTGACGATCCTGCTCCTGATCGCTGCCAGTGCCGGGGCAATCTGGTTGATCAACTGGTTGTCAGGCAGTGAGATTTCCCTGCCCTTCATAGGTGCTGTCCCCTGGCTGAATGACGTTCTGAATTATTCAGGGATCGTGCTGGTCCTGATATTGCCGGTTTTCCTGATGGTGCCTGTGGCCTCGGCCATCACCTCGATCTTTTTGGATGAAGTGGCCCAGGCAGTTGAGGACAAGCATTTTCCAACCTTGCCACCCGCGCGGCGCATCCCAATGTCCGAAGCACTTTTGGACGGTCTCAGCTTTCTTGGCGTGCTGATTGTCGCCAACCTGCTGGCGTTCATTCTCTATGCGGTTTTCACCCCGCTGGCGCCCTTTATCTTCTGGGCGATGAACGGGTTCCTGCTGGGGCGGGAATATTTTACGTTGGCAGCCATGCGTCGGGTCGGGCGTGAAGGCGCGCGAAAGTTGCGCGCCAAGCATTCAACAACGATCTGGGTGGCGGGTACCTTGATGGCGGTTCCGCTTTCGGTACCGCTGGTCAATCTGGTGATCCCAATTATCGGGGCAGCCACGTTCACCCACATCTATCACGCAGTGTCAGGCCCACGGGCCTGACATTGGGTCAGCGGGGCTCTAGCTGGTTCAACCAGTCGAAATCCCGGACCGAGATCAATCCCGACAAAATAATACCTGCAATGATGGCCCACAAAACCACGGAAATACCGGTCGTGATCCACATCTTTTTCTTCATGTGATGCACTTCCGGGGCACCAGCATGAGTGCCCGGAACGATATCGCCCAGATCGCCTTGTGTTTTAATGCGAACGGGCAGCACGATCAGCAGCGTCAGGAACCAGATGACGGCGAACAGTACAAGTGCGGCAGTGATGGTCATTTCAAGCCCTCCGGCGCTGGGGGGTTATACCTGCTCAAGCTCGACAAGGCAGCCGTTGAAATCCTTTGGATGCAGGAACAAAACCGGCTTGCCATGCGCACCGATCTTGGGCTCGCCCGAGCCAAGAACGCGGGCACCGGTTTCCTTCAGATGATCCCGGGCGGCGATAATGTCCTCAACCTCATAGCACACGTGATGAATGCCGCCCGACGGGTTCTTTTCCAGGAAGCCGTTGATCGGGCTGTCTTCACCTAACGGATATAGAAGCTCGATTTTGGTATTGGGCAGTTCAATGAACACAACCGTGACGCCGTGATCCGGTTCGTCCTGCGGCGCGCCGACCTTGGCGCCCAGCGCATTGCGATATTGCGCCGAAGCTGCTTCAAGATCCGGCACGGCAATGGCGACGTGGTTCAGACGTCCAATCATATCTCACTCCTGATGTCCTGCGTTGCATGGGTTATGGGGGCTGTTCGGCCAAAGGACAAGTGCGCCAAATCGCGCGTTAACGTCGTGTTAGCCAGAAGTTCCTAGAGTGAAGCATCTGCTGGATAGGAGAGCTGCCATGGACGATTCGGGCCTACTTGCCACCACCACCGTCACGCCCACCGCAACGCGGCCCTTGCTGGGTCAGACCATTCTGGTTGTTGAAGACAGCCGATACGCGTGCGACGCAATCCGACTTATGTGTCTACACAGCGGCGCACGTATTCGCCGCGCGGATTGTCTGAAATCGGCCCGACGACACCTTCAGATCTATCGTCCCTCGGTCATATTGATCGATATGGGTCTGCCGGATGGGTCCGGGGCCGATCTGATCGCCGAACTGTCCGAGGCAACGCCCCGTATCAGCGTCATCATGGGCCTGTCAGGCGATAATGCCAACGAAAGTCAGGCACTGGCTGCCGGAGCGGATGGATTTTTGGCCAAGCCGCTAAAATCAATGTCCTACTTTCAGAAATCCATTCTGGAGCGGTTGCCCGAGGATCGGCGTCCAAGCGGGTTACATGCAATCCGGGACGAGGTCATCAAACCGGACCCGTTGGCCTATCAGGATGACATGGCCCATATCGCTGATTTCCTGACCGGACCCAACGATCAACACACTCTGGATTATGCCGCCCAGTTCCTTCAAGGCGTCGCACGAGAGGCAGGAGATAAACCGCTGACCGAAGCCGCGCGCAAACTGGCTCTGTCACGCGCAAGCGGGGCACCGCTCACAGCACAGGCAGCGCAAGTCGCTGGGATGGTGCAGAACCGATTGGAACGGCGGGAAGCGATTTGAAATGATTACGGCTTATTTCATTACCGCAACACTTCTGTGTGTCTGGGCTTATCGTCAGACGCGCCAGACAGCACGCAGTATTCGGGTCAATCGGGATCATCTGGAAAACCCGCTGGACTGATACGCCGAACGTTTCCTGCCGCCAAATGAAAATCGCCCGCTTAATGCGGGCGATTGTTCTTAGTCCTGAGGGATGATGCGCAGACCAAGCTCCATCAACTGATCCGAAGTTGGATCAGAGGGCGCATCCATCATCAGATCTTCGGCACGCTGGTTCATCGGGAACATCATGACTTCGCGGATATTGGCCTCATCGGCCAACAGCATAACAATCCGGTCGATGCCTGCCGCGCAGCCCCCGTGCGGCGGTGCGCCATAGTGGAAGGCGCTAAACAGAGCGCCGAAGCGGGACTTGACCTCATCCTCGCCATACCCCGCCAGTTCAAAGGCTTTCAGCATGATCTCAGGCTTGTGGTTCCGGATCGCGCCCGAGACCAGCTCATACCCGTTACAGGCCAAGTCATACTGGTATCCGCGCACGTCCAGTGGGTTACCCTGAAGTGCCTCCATGCCACCCTGCGGCATCGAGAACGGGTTGTGCTCGAAATCGATCGCGCCAGTTTCTTCGTCCTGCTCATAAATCGGGAAATCCACGATCCAGGCAAAGGCAAAGCGGTCTTTCTCGGTGAGGTTCAGTTCCGCGCCGATCACGTCGCGGGCCTTGCCAGCGACCTTTTCGAAAGCTTTCGGCTTGCCGCCCAGGAAGAACGCGGCATCGCCCACGCCTAGACCCAGTTGCTGACGGATCGCTTCTGTGCGCTCGGGGCCGATGTTCTTGGCCAGAGGACCAGCAGCTTCCATGCCCTCGCCCTGATCGCGCCAGAAGATATACCCCATCCCCGGCAGACCCTCTTTCTGGGCGAACGCATTCATGCGGTCACAGAATTTGCGGCTGCCGCCGGTTGGTGCGGGGATGGCGCGGATTTCGGTGCCGTCCTGCTCCAACAGTTTTGCGAAGATTGCAAAACCAGACCCGCGGAAGTGGTCCGAGACCACTTGCATTTTGATAGGGTTCCGCAGGTCGGGCTTGTCGGTACCGTACCACAGGGCCGCGTCCTTGTAGGAAATCTGCGGCCACTCCTGATCGACCTTGCGGCCACCGCCGAATTCTTCAAACACGCCGGTCAGAACAGGCTGGATCGTGTCGAACACATCCTGCTGCTCGACAAAGGACATCTCAAGGTCAAGCTGGTAGAAATCAGTGGGCGATCGGTCAGCACGCGGGTCTTCGTCACGGAAACAGGGCGCGATCTGGAAATACTTGTCGAAGCCAGACACCATGATCAGCTGCTTGAACTGCTGAGGCGCTTGCGGCAAAGCGTAGAATTTACCGGGATGCAGACGCGACGGTACCAGAAAGTCACGCGCGCCTTCGGGCGAGGATGCTGTGATGATCGGCGTCTGATACTCGCGGAAGCCCTGATCCCACATACGTTTACGCATGGATGCCACAACGTCCGAGCGCAGGGTCATGTTACGCTGCATCGCTTCGCGGCGCAGGTCCAGATAGCGATAGCGCAGGCGCGTCTCCTCGGGGTATTCCTGATCGCCGAACACCATCAGCGGCAGTTCGTCGGCCGCACCCAACACTTCCAGCTCACGCACGTAGACCTCAATCTCGCCGGTCGGCAGCTTCGGGTTCACCAAGTCGGCATCGCGTGCTTTGACGGTACCGTCGATGCGGATGCACCATTCGGACCGCACTTTCTCCAGCTCGGCAAAGGCCGCGCTGTCGCCGTCGCACAGAACCTGAGTTACGCCGAAATGGTCGCGCAGGTCGATGAACAACACGCCACCGTGATCTCGGACCCGATGCACCCAGCCGGACAGGCGGACAGTTTCACCGACATTGGCGGCGGTCAGAGCGGCGCAGGTGTGGCTGCGATAGGCGTGCATGGATCATATCCCTTCGGGCGCAGAATTCGTCGCGCCGATACACCCTGTCAGGCCCGGAAAGTCAAGGCGCGTCGCCCCGTCAAAACGGCCTTTGCACGTTGCCCGAGTAGAAATAGACACCCAGTCCCACTGCAAAGATGATATTGCCCGCGATTGCGTGCAACAGCACTGCATAAAAGAACGACCCGCGCCGTCGGTACGCCCACGTGAACAGCAGCCCGCCCGCAAAGGTCATTACGGCGACGATCCAGTTCCAATACATCAGATGCGCGAACGAGAATACGGCCGCGTTCAGCAAATAGGCCGCGCGTCCGTCTGGCAGGATCGCGTGATAGCGGCGGAAGAACAAAGGACGGAACAGCAGCTCTTGCGGCAGGGCTGACAAAAGCGGGTAGCCGATCCAGATAAAGGCCAGCATCTCGGGTCGGTGAATAGCCAGGAAAAACGCCGCATCCGGACGCGTGATTTGGATCAGGCCGGTACAGAAGACGGCCATAACAACCGTGAACAGCAGTACTTCTCGCAAGGACCAGTTGGCCCACTCATACCGCAGTTCGGACCATTGAAAGCCCGGTGTCTGATGCAGCAATACGATGCCCAGCCCGGTCAGCGCGAACAGCGCGGGAAACATCCAGTTCGGTGGAAAGAGTACGGCAATCAGCAGTGGCAGTCCGATATAGAACAGCCCAAACTCCAGCCGCAGCCGCAACAGCGCCACAGGCGGGCCGATCAAAGTGCTGTCTTTGGTCACGTATCTATCAGCTCCACCCGGATCAACCCGCGCAATGAATTGCCCATATACACAGTCCGCGCGTTCTGTAGATCGGTCAAGGTCAGCACGGCCTCGGTCACTGTTTCTTTATCCAGCAGCTCTTCACGCAAAATACCCGGCAACAACCCGCAGGACAGCGCAGGTGTCAGAAACCGACCATCGGTCATTTCAGCAAATAGGTTGGTGATGGTGCCTTCGCATAGCTCGCCAAGTTCGTTTTGGAACAACAGCTCGTCTGTATTTTCCGGCAGCGAGGCACGTGCCTTGTCATACAGCGCGCGGTGGGTGGTCTTGTGCCGCAACCACAGGTCATTCGATGCCAGACATTCTTTGGACACGGCCACGCGCCAAATCGGCGGGTTTTCAGCCAAGTCACCAGTCGTCAGCTCGAATGCGCCGCTCGCATCCAGCGTCAGTCGACAGCGTAGTGGCGCATCCCCCTCGGCAGCAACCAAGGTCTCATTTGCAGCATCCAAGTTGAACGGAAGATCGAAAACCCGTGCCGTGCGGGCCATACGCGCCAAATGGCGGTCCTGCCGCACAAATCCCTGATCCGGCCGGAAAGCCAGTGTTTCGATTACACGGAAATCAGGCTCATTTGACGGGCAAAGCGGGCTTTCCATAGCGCCTCCTCGTATTCTGAAGGGGCGGTGCTGTCCCAAACGAGACCACCACCCACATTCAGCGTGGCGCGATCATCCTCTCGCATCAGGGTACGAATGGCCACATTGAACTCGGACCGGCCATCCGGCGCGGCCCACCCGATAGTCCCACAATAGATGTCACGCGGCCAGGGTTCCAGGTCGGCCAGAATTTCCATCGCGCGAATCTTGGGGGCGCCTGTGATCGAACCGCATGGAAACAGCGCTGTCAGAATCTCACCCAGCCCTACATATTTGTGCAACTGAGCACGCACCAGCGAAACCATCTGGTGCACAGTGGCGTAGGTCTCGACCTTGAACAGCTCGGGCACGTGAACAGATCCGGGCAATGCCACACGGCTGATATCGTTGCGCAGCAAATCCACGATCATCAGGTTCTCGGCGCGATTCTTTACGTCCGTGGTCAGAAAGGCCCGGCGCTGCGCGTCTTCTTCCGGGTCATCGCTGCGCGGTTGGGTGCCCTTCATTGGGCGGGTTTCGATCCTGCCCGCCTCATCTGTGCGAAAGAACAGTTCGGGCGACCGGCTGAGCAAATCGGGCAATCCGTCCTGTTGCACTAACGCTCCGTGGCCAACCGGTTGCCCTGCAGCAAGCGCTGCATACAGCGTTTCACTGTCGCCCGAGACCGTCAGATCGATCGGAAAGGTCAAGTTGGCTTGGTAAATGTCGCCAGCACCGATAGCATCGTGTACGGCCTGAAACGCCTGCGTATAACGTGCCTCGTCCCAACGGGGCTCAAAAGTGCTGACCTCTCCTGCTGCTGCTGGCAGGGCAACACGATCCGGCGCGTCGTATACTCCAAAGCACAACAAGGGCAGACGGCGATCCTTGGGCAACAGGTTCAGCAACCGGGGTTCCAGCGCATAACCAAGCTCGTAACTCGCATACCCCGCCACCCAGGAACCACCTGTGCGCACCTCATCCAGCGCCGCCAAAGCCTGGGGCACCTCTTCCGCAACATCCGCGCGGATGATTTGAGACGGACGCTCGAACCGGGTTCCACGCCCGGCCGGTCCTTGATCGAAACGAATACGCAATTGCATCCTCATTTGCCGTGTGGGGCGATATAGAGAATACTCTGCCAAGGGAAAGGGGGGAAAGCGGCAATTTCGCTTCTGTTTCCGATACCCCTTGAACCTTTTTGCGCGGTCCCTATAACGCACGACAATTTGGGCGCTTGGGCGGTGCCCGCGACTCATGCAAAATCGAAGGGGCCAGACCATGCCGAAGAGAACCGACATTCAGTCGATCATGATCATCGGGGCAGGTCCCATTGTTATCGGACAGGCTTGCGAATTCGACTATTCCGGTGCTCAAGCCTGTAAGGCGCTGCGCGAGGAAGGCTACCGGGTCATTCTGGTGAACTCGAACCCCGCCACGATCATGACGGATCCTGGGCTGGCGGATGCCACCTACATCGAGCCGATCACACCCGAAGTAGTCGCCAAGATCATCGAAAAAGAACGCCCCGACGCCCTTCTACCCACAATGGGCGGGCAGACCGGTTTGAACACATCGCTCGCACTAGAAGAGATGGGTGTGCTGGACAAGTTTGGTGTCGAGATGATCGGCGCCAAGCGCGACGCCATCGAAATGGCCGAAGACCGCGCCCTGTTCCGTGAGGCGATGGACCGGCTGGGACTGGAAAACCCCAAGGCGACCATCGTAACCGCGCCCAAGCGCGAAGACGGTTCCACTGATCTGGATGCCGGCGTGCAGATGGCGCTGGACGAGCTGGAAGAGATTGGCCTGCCTGCCATCATCCGCCCCGCCTTTACCTTGGGTGGCACAGGCGGTGGCGTGGCGTATAACCGCGAAGATTACATCCACTTTTGTCGTTCGGGCATGGATGCCTCGCCCGTCAACCAGATCCTTGTCGATGAAAGCCTGCTGGGCTGGAAAGAGTATGAGATGGAGGTGGTCCGCGACACTGCTGACAACGCCATTATCGTCTGTTCCATCGAAAACGTCGATCCGATGGGCGTGCATACGGGTGACTCTATCACCGTGGCCCCTGCCCTAACGCTGACGGACAAGGAATACCAGATCATGCGCAACGGCTCGATTGCCGTTCTGCGCGAGATTGGGGTCGAGACCGGTGGCTCGAACGTGCAATGGGCGATCAACCCCGATGACGGCCGTATGGTCGTGATCGAGATGAACCCGCGCGTATCGCGCTCGTCCGCTTTGGCTTCCAAAGCAACCGGTTTCCCGATTGCGAAGATCGCCGCAAAGCTGGCCGTGGGCTACACGCTGGACGAGTTGGACAACGACATCACCAAAGTCACTCCCGCCTCGTTTGAACCGACCATCGACTATGTCGTCACCAAAATTCCGAAATTCGCGTTCGAGAAATTCCCGGGATCTGAGCCCTACCTGACCACCGCGATGAAATCGGTGGGCGAAGCCATGTCTATTGGCCGCACCATCCACGAATCGATGCAGAAAGCGCTGGCTTCGATGGAGTCGGGTCTGACAGGCTTTGATGAGATCGAAATCCCCGGCCTGAACGTGGGCGTGTGGGACGAAGCCGACGACAAGGCTGCCGTGATCAAGGCGATCAGCCAACAGACACCTGACCGCCTGCGCACCATCGCGCAAGCGATGCGTCATGGTCTGACCGATGACGAGATCTTTGGCGTCACCAAGTTCGACCCGTGGTTTCTGGCCCGCATCCGCGAGATCATCGAGGCCGAGCGTCAGGTTCGCAAGGACGGCCTGCCGATGACCGAAGACGGTATCCGCAAGCTGAAAATGCTGGGCTTCACCGATGCTCGTTTGGGCAACCTGACTGGCCGTGAAGAAGACAACGTCCGCCGCGCCCGCCGCAATCTGGGCGTCTCAGCCGTGTTCAAACGCATCGACACCTGCGCCGCCGAATTCGAGGCGCAGACGCCCTATATGTACTCGACCTACGAAGCACCCATGATGGGCGAGGTTGAATGCGAGGCACGTCCGTCTGACCGCAAAAAGGTCGTCATTCTTGGAGGCGGCCCGAACCGGATCGGTCAGGGCATCGAGTTCGATTACTGCTGCTGCCACGCCTGTTTCGCGTTGACCGAAGCTGGGTATGAAACCATCATGGTCAACTGCAACCCCGAGACGGTTTCGACCGACTATGACACCTCGGATCGTCTGTATTTCGAGCCTCTGACGTTTGAGCACGTCATGGAAATCCTGACGAAAGAGCAGGAAAACGGCACGCTGCACGGCGTCATCGTTCAGTTCGGCGGCCAAACACCGCTGAAACTTGCCAACGCGCTTGAGGCCGAAGGCATTCCGATCCTCGGAACCACCCCGGACGCCATCGACCTGGCCGAAGACCGCGAACGGTTCCAGGCGTTGGTCAACGATCTGGGCCTGAAGCAGCCCAAGAACGGCATCGCGTCTACCGACGAACAGGCGCTTGAGATCGCCGAAGAAATCGGCTTCCCCCTGGTCATTCGCCCCTCTTACGTGCTGGGCGGCCGCGCAATGGAAATCGTGCGCGATATGGATCAGCTGCGGCGCTACATCAACGAGGCCGTTGTGGTTTCAGGCGACAGCCCCGTTCTGCTCGACAGTTATCTGGCCGGTGCCGTGGAGTTGGACGTCGACGCGCTGTGCGATGGCACTGACGTCCACGTCGCGGGCATCATGCAGCATATCGAAGAGGCTGGCGTGCACTCGGGCGACTCGGCCTGTTCGCTGCCGCCCTATTCGCTGTCCGCAGAGATCATTGACCAGATCAAGGATCAGGCGTTCAAGTTGGCCAAAGCGTTGAACGTTGTTGGCCTGATGAACGTGCAGTTCGCGATCAAGGACGATGAGATCTATCTGATCGAAGTGAATCCGCGCGCCTCACGCACCGTGCCATTTGTCGCCAAGGCGACCGACAGCGCGATTGCCTCGATCGCAGCGCGCGTCATGGCGGGCGAGAAACTGTCGAACTTCCCGATGCGCCCTGCCTACAAGGAAGGTCAGGACACCAAGATCGCGGACCAGATGACTCTGGCCGACCCGGATATGCCGTGGTTCTCGGTGAAAGAGGCTGTGATGCCCTTCGCTCGTTTCCCTGGCGTTGACACCATTTTGGGCCCGGAAATGCGTTCGACCGGTGAAGTCATGGGCTGGGACCGCGACTTCCCGCGCGCCTTCCTGAAGGCGCAGATGGGCGCGGGGATGGTACTGCCGTCCTCGGGGCGGGCGTTCATTTCCATCAAGGATGCCGACAAAGGGAACGCCATGCTGGAAGCGGCGCAGGTTCTGGTGGATCAGGGCTTTACGCTTGTGGCGACCCGCGGCACGCAAAGCTGGCTGGACGAACAAGGCGTTGCCTGTGAGGTTGTAAACAAGGTCTACGAAGGCCGCCCGGATGTTGTGGACATGCTGAAAGACGGTCAGGTGCAGTTGGTGATGAACACTACCGAAGGCGCGCAGGCGGTCGAAGACAGCAAGGCCATCCGCTCAATCGCGCTGTATGACAAAATCCCCTACTTCACCACCGCCGCCGGAGCCAACGCCGCCGCGCTGGCGATCAAGGCGCAGGCCGAAGGGGATGTAGAGGTGAAGTCGCTGCAGGGGTGATCTACGTCGCCTGAGCTACAATCGGCTCATTCAAGATCCTAAAGATACGCGCCCGTTGACCCAAAATCAGCGGGCGCGCATTTTTTGCAGAACTCAGGAGTACGAATAATGCGCACAATTCTGGTTCTCGCTGCACTCACAATTCTGGCCGCCTGTGATGTGCCGTTTGTTCCATTAATTTGATGCAACCGGGTCTGGGAGTTTAGCCGGACCCGGTTGCACCTAGACTTCAAGCTGCGTGCGCCTCGCGTCTTTCATCCCGCTTGAAAAACAGCAGGTAAAAGACGGGTGCTGCGACCATTGTCAGAATGGTGGCGAATGCCAGCCCGCCCATGATCGTCACGGCCATCGAAACGAAGAACGCATCGGTCAGCAATGGTGCCATACCCAGAATGGTCGTGATTGCCGCCAGCATCACAGGACGCAAACGAGAGACCGAAGCTTCGACAATGGACTCACGCAGAGGTTTGCCAGTGGCGCGGACAAGGTCGATCTCTTCGACCAGAACGATGCCGTTTTTGATCAACATACCTGACAGGCTGAGCAGACCCAGCAGCGCGGTGAACGTGAACGGCAGCCCTGTTCCCAGCAGGCCGATGACCACGCCGTTCACTGACATCGGCACCAGCAGCCAGATGATGATCGGCTGACGGATCGCATTGAACAGCAGGACCGAGATCAGCACCATGATCAGCAGGCTCAGCGGCAATTGCTTGCCCAAGCTTTCCTGCGCATCGCGCGAGTCTTCGAACTCTCCACCCCACTCCATCTTGTAGCCCGGGGGCAGTTCGATGGCTTCGATGGCGTCGCGAACTTCGGCATGGACCTGTGCCGCCGTCAGATCGGGCGGAATGTCTGCTCCGACGGTGATCGTCAGAACACGGTCGCGGCGGTGAACAAGTGTGTTGAGCGACTTGTACTCGAACCCATCAACCATCTGTTCGATTGGGACAAACCGCTCGGTCTGATCCGAATAAACCACCTGATCGACAATCGAATAATCGCCATCGGCTGGGCGGCGCAGAATGATCGGGATCTGACGATCACGTTCGCGCAGCACGCCACCGGTGATGCCGTCGGTCGAGAATTGCAGTGTCGCGGCGATGTCTTCACGCGTGACGCCGGCAGTTTGCGCACGTTCGGTGGCATAGATCGGTTGTACTGCCAGCTCCTGTTCACGCCAGTCGTGATGGACAAGCAGCGCGTTCGGCGATGCTGCAGCCATACGCTGCACCGCCTCGTCCGCAAGCTGACGCAACACAACCGGATCACTCCCCGAGAACCGAGCCTGGATCGGATCACCGCCGCCAGGACCAAAGATCAGACGTTTGGTTCCAAACTCACCTTCGGGAAACTGAACAGATCCGAACGCCTCAAGATCCGCCTGCAAAGCCGGTATGTCTTCAAGGCTTTCGGTGCGGATAATCATGTGTCCGTAGCTTGGGTTCGGCTTTTCTGCCGAATAGGTCAGCATGAATCGCGTTGCACCCTGCCCCACGAAAGTTGTGACCGAAACCACATCCTCACGTTCGGCCAGCCAGTCCTCGAACACCGCCATGTCCTGCGCCGTACGTGCAATCGGCGTGCCTTGCGGCAGTTTGTAATGCACAAAGAACAAAGGCGTGTTCGAATTGGGGAAGAACTGCTGCTTCATAAGTCCAAACCCGGCGTAGCACGCAACAGTCACGGCAATGAGGCCCGCAACGACCAGCCACCGGAACCGCAGTGCAAAATGCAAGATCGCGCCATAGATGCGGAACAGTATGCCTCCGTAGGCGTCGATCTCACCTTCTTTGCCTTGCTTGAAGAAGTAGTGGCCCAACAACGGCGTGACGGTGATGGCCAACACCCAGCTCAGCAGCAAAGAAATACCGATCACCGCAAACAACGAGAACAGGAACTCACCTGTTGCATCAGGGCTGAGACCGATGCCTGCAAAGGCCATGATACCGATTACGGTGGCCCCCAGCAGCGGGATTTGAGTTTTCGAAGCCACATCTTCGGCGGCATCGCGCGAGGACTTGCCGCGCAACATCGCGATCTGCATCCCCTCGGCTACCACGATAGCGTTGTCCACCAACATCCCCATGGCAATAATCAGGGCCCCAAGCGAAATTCGCTCCATCTCGATCGAGAATAACGACATGAACAGGAGCGTACCAACCACGGTAAGCAGCAGGGTCGAGCCAACTACGATGGCGGCTCGCCACCCCATGAAGATACCCAGTACGGCAACCACAATGGCCACGGACATGGCAAGATTTACAAGAAAGTCGTTCGAAGCCTTCTCGACCACCACGTGCTGCTGATAGATCGGCAAGATATCGACGCCAAAGGGAATGGCCGTGTTCAGGTCTTCGAATTTGGCATCAACCCGTTTGCCCACTTCAACGATATTTTCCGTGGACAGCCCGGCGATGCCAAGTGTGAAGGCTTCTGTCCCATTGTATCTTATCATGATGTCGGGGTCGTTCTGGCGGGCACGATAGACGTTGGACATGTCGAACAGGTTGATCACCTGCCCCTGCGAGCCAACCGAAAGACCTGCGATGGCTGATACGCTGTCCGAGCCTTCTGCGGTCAGTATGGTTGTCCTGTCGCTGTCCGAACGCAATGAACCCGAGGAGTTCACCGAATCCGCATTGGCGATGGCTTCGTTGATCGCCTGAAGCGGAACGTTCTGGTTGACCGAGATCGCCAAATCCGGTTCCACAAAGATGGCCTCGTTCGGCAGACCCTGCACCTCAACGTCCGCCACACCGTTTACGGCCAACAGCTCGCGCCGAAGGAATGTTGCCAGCTCATGTTTCTCAGCGTCGGAAAACCCTTCGGCAGTGACGGCGTAGAACAGGCCAAACACGTCGCCGAAACCATCATTTACGTAAGGTTGGCCAACACCGGAAGGCAGCCCACGCGCGGCATCGCGCACCTTGGCCCTGAGCCGGGTCCAGATGTCGGGCAATTCGCTTCCATCGTAAGTTGATTTGATCTCAACCTCGATCAGAGACTGTCCGGGCTGGTTGACCGAGGTGATAACGTCAACTTCACCCATCTGCTGAATGGCAGATTCAAGCGGCTCGGATACCTCAAGCGCCACCTGCTCCGCCGTAGCGCCAGGGTATTGTGTTACGATAACCGCGTTTTTGATTGTGAAGGCCGGGTCTTCTAACCGGCCCAAGGACAGGAAACCCCAGATGCCGCCAAACAGGGCAATGAGGATGATCAGCCAAGTATACAGAGGCCGATCAATTGAGCCACGAGCGATGTTCATCCGTCAGCCCCTTAATTCGCAAAACCTGTAAACCGGCGCACCGCTTGGCCGTCGGTCAACACAGCACCTCCGGCGACGACAACTTCGTCACCATCAGAAAGTCCAGTTAGAACCCGTATATCGCCGGTTTGCGTGGGTTCGATGGTCACAGGTACACGGCGAACGAAGCCTTCATCAGCGCCGGTCGGCGAGAACACCATGACGCTCAGCTCACCGGTGGCATCAACGACAATAGCCGTTGCCGGGACGACAATACCTTTACGTTCGTCCTTTACATGAACGTTTACGGTGACCGACGAGCCAGGGAGGATCTGCAGGCCCTCGGGTGGTGTCAGGCCGAACTGGATGCGGAAAGTCTGTCCGACGCTCGAGGTTTCCGCGTCGAATTCGCGAATCTCCAGCGGGAAGACCTCTTCACTAACCGGGAACTTTGCGGTGATCGCGATGTCTTCGTTCTGGTTCGAGCGTTGGAACAAGATTTCAGGAACGTCTACCTCGATACGCAATTCGGACATGTCGTGAATGCGAACGATGGGGGAACCCGACGAGACGGTGGTGAAGGCCTCGACCGCACGGCTGGAGACCAGCGCATCAAAAGGTGCGGTCAGTGTCGCATGTTCCAGATCATATTCCGCATCGCGCAGGGCAATCGCAGCCAATTGCGCCTCGGTCTCAGCATCATCGACGGCCACCTGGCTAGCCGCTGTACCCCGCAGACGTGAGAGGCGCGCAACGGTGCGATCTGCCTGTTCCTTTTGTAACCGCGCCCGATTCAGACGCAGTTCAAACGGTTCCTGATCCAAACGTGCGATCAGGCCGTCTTTCGGGATCACGAACCCTTCGTTGACAGGCATCTCGACGATCTGGCCTGCAACCTGAAAGGCCAGATCGACGGTTTGACGTGCGGCGACGCGACCAAAGAACTGGCGGGTAAAGCCCGGCGCCGTTTCGTGCACCTGCATAAGCTTTACTGGTTTCGGAGTGTCTTGCGCGGCAATGGGGCTTGCCAGAACGGCCAGAGCAAGGCCGATAGAGGTCAGGAGTTTCATTTCTTCAATCCCTCGGGAATTCCCGTTTTCAAAACGTTGTCACGGATCTTGCGCGCCAGGCGCGCGAATTCGGCAGTTTCTTCTTTGTTCAGACCAGAGGCTCTGTGGAAAAGTCCTCCGGCCTCATTGACCAGCATGTTGCGCGCCTCTTCACCTTTTTCGGTCAGCACCAAAAGCCAGGCCCGGCGGTCTTCGGGGTCGCGTTCGCGGGTCAGATAGCCAGCCTTTTCCAAAGCGTCGGCTGTGGCAGTGATCGTGGACGGGACGCTCAGCATATCGGCGGCCAGCACCCCCATGCGTTTCGGCTGATCCAGTTTGATCAACATGTGACATTCTGGATGGCTCAGATCTGTTTCGATACAGTCAAAGGTTTCTTCAAGCTTCCAGTATAGGGCATACACCCCCATGATCGCCTGAATCTCGGGGCTGAGGCGATTTAGCCGGACGCTGGTGTCATCTTGCATAAGTAGTCTCCGCGCGAGTCTGGGGGCCATATACTTCGAATTCTGAACTATTCAAGATATGAAGTTAGACTTGTGAACACATTCCCTTAAGTCAACATACCTTGATCAAATCACACCATGACTGCATTTTGGGCAGATCCGAAACATTCAGGGCTCGCCATGTATACCCCCGCCATCACCGGTACCGGTGTCTTTACGCCTCAGAACGTCATCACCAATGCCGAACTGGTCCAAGCGTTCAACGCCTATGCCGACAAACAAAACGAAAAGAACGCCGAGGCCATCGCGGCCGGTCAGATCGAGCCGATGCAGCATTCCTCGGAAGAGTTCATCGTCAAGGCATCGGGGATCGAGAATCGTT
Source organism: Ruegeria sp. HKCCD4884 (assembly GCF_013110855.1). Classification (NCBI taxonomy): domain Bacteria; kingdom Pseudomonadati; phylum Pseudomonadota; class Alphaproteobacteria; order Rhodobacterales; family Roseobacteraceae; genus Ruegeria; species Ruegeria sp. HKCCD4884. Next base: position 166,668 of record NZ_WVRJ01000006.1, on the reverse strand, counting down.
TTGTGATGGACAAGGCTGGTGTGCTGGACCCCGACGTCATGCATCCAGCCCTGCGCCAACGTAGCGATGAAGAACCCGGGATTATGACCGAGATGGCGGTTGATGCCTGCAAGAAAGCGCTGGCGCAAGCCGGGCGTACGGCCGCGGATGTCGACCTGGTGATTTGCGCCGCCTCAAACCACGAGCGTGCCTATCCAGCGATAGCAATCGAAATACAGCAGGAACTGGGCATCGATGGTTTCGGCTTTGACATGAATGTCGCCTGTTCTTCGGCAACGTTCGGCATACAGGCAGCGGCGGACATGGTGCGGTCCGGATCGGTGCGCGCGGCGCTGGTGGTCAATCCCGAAATCTGTTCGGGCCATCTGGAGTGGCGGGACAGAGACTGTCACTTCATCTTTGGCGACGTGGCGACGGCGACCCTGATCGAACGGATTGATGAGGCCAAAGGCCCGCATTTCGAAATCCTGTCAACGCGCTGCGCGACTGCGTTTTCGAACAATATCCGCAACAACAACGGATTCCTGCGCCGCTCGCGTCCGGATGGGATGATTGATCGACGCGACATGCAATTCATGCAAAACGGTCGAAAAGTGTTCAAGGAAGTGCTGCCGATGGTCAGCAAACACATCAGTGATCACATGGAAGCAGAAGGGGTCGGGAACACCGACCTGAAACGCCTTTGGTTGCATCAGGCGAACAAAACCATGAACGATTTCATCGGTAAAAAGGTTCTGGGCCGCACGCCAGAGGCGGATGAACAACCCAACATCCTTCAGGATTATGCCAACACCTCATCCGCTGGGTCGATCATCGCATTTTCGAAGTATTCGGATGACCTGCAAGAGGGCGATCTGGGTTTGATCTGTTCTTTCGGGGCCGGGTATTCGGTGGGCTCGGTGATTGTAAAGCGCCACGCCTGAACAACGCCTAATTTTCGGCCGTCACCTTGAAAATCTGGAACGCAGCGCCGGGTGCGCCCTGAATACTGCTGAGGTAATCAGGCACCTCGCCTTCGACCAGCCGAGTTTGTAGGCCACGCCCTTCCGACGCCCATGCCCAGAACTCAGCCCTTGGCGCTGACGTGCAGAGCATAACGAAGTCGACACCCAGCTCAGCCAAGCGCGGCGCGGCTTGCGAGGCTTCGACCCGGAACAGGTCAATTTGCGCCAGAATTCCGGCCTGATTCCGATGGTAGTTTCCGCCCAGAACCGAATGGTCCGTAAATCGCAACACATGCGCGGCGAAGTCGAAATCAACCAGAATCATGCCGCTGGGCAGACTTTGCAAAGCGGCGTAAGCTTGAGGTGTGCGGCAAGAGGCACCTGTTTCTGACGTATCCTGCCCAACAGCGGCGGTCGAAGCGGTGAACGAGGGTCGCGAAAGCGCGCCGATCTGTTTTTCCAAACTGATGCCGACTTTGGGCGAGGCGCAGATTACAAACGCCACCATCGCCAGACCGGCAGCCATTCGGCGATCCCGTGCGTAAGACACATAAAGCACGCGGAGAATCTGTGCCTGAACCGCAACAAGCGAAACGCTCAGGAAGGTCATCATTCGGCTCTGGTAGAGGAACACAACGAATCCGGCAGCAATCAAGGCCAGAAACAAGGTGTAGTCCAATCTGGCCTGCGATCTTAAAGCGAAGGCAAGTGCCGCGCCCATCGAAAGAATGGACATGGCGATCAAAGCCACGGCTTCACCTCTGTGTCGCTCGAGCACGACTGAGATATTCTGAGCCTCAGCCACCTGGCTCAACCAGTAATCCCGCATGTCTTGGGGCAGAGCGTCGATTGGATTGCTGAGACAATGGGGGGCAAACGCAAACGCAACGGCAAGTGTCACCACAGCAAGCGTCATGCAGGCCCCGAACCGACCCGGAACCGACCAGCCAGAGCCGATCCAGGCCGCAGCCAATAGTCCAAGCGCGGCAACACTTGCGGGCAAGGCCACGCTCAGGGTCAGTGCGTCACAGCTCGGGTAGAAAAACCCTTCTCGACCGGTTGTGGCAAAGCTGGTCAGCACAAGTGTCGCTGTCAACGCAGTCGCGAAGGTCATTGTGCGCTGACGAGAAGAGGCACCATTGGCAATCCAGTCGATGGCGCAGAAAACAGCGACAAGGGCGACCTGAAGGATCGACTCGGTACCGACGGACACTGAAAGCCCCAGGCAAACGCCTAGCAGCCCTGCCGCGTAAGACCTGTCTTTTCGCAGAACAAAAAACGCAAGCGCCGCTGCAAAAAGAAGGATCTGAAGATTGTGGTGATCGAACGAGAAATAATCGAACTTGCGAGAGTGTTCGAGTGTCAGAACTCCGATAACCAAAGCCGAGATAGCGCCCTCACGTCCACCCAACACACCGCCTGTTACTGCAAAAGCCCAAAGGGTTAGCGAGGCCAACAGCGCAGGCCAAGCAAAGGCCGTGATCTGAAAGGCGATTTCCGGAGCAATGAACGCGCTCAGCACACTATAGAGCCCGGCAATCGGGGCATCGACCAAACGCGACCAATGCATCAAGGTGCCGTCGTCGGGTCCCAACCGATGCTGATAGGGGTCAAACCAGCCCTGCCCCGCCAAAAGGTCGCGCACACCAACCCAACGCATCACATCGTCAGACCCTTCGTAGTGGCCGCTGAGCGTCATTAGGACCACCAGCATCGCAAAGGCGCACAGGAAAGCCCACCGAACCACCGGGTCGGCGCAACTGCTATAACGCTTTTGCAATGTCTGCATGCTTTTTGATCCTCGACAGCACTGTCTGCGCCAGACTTCTATCGCATGGGCGTGACTGAATTGAGGCACGCTGCACCATGTGGGACCATGTTTTGACCGAAAATCAGTGTCACGCCATGATGCCAAAGCAACCGGCGGTTTTCAGCCAGTGCGCGAGAACTCACCTAAGACGATAGGCTCAGCTGACGCTTTCTTCTTCGAGATGCAGCTTCATCTCGATCAGGACCTGTTGCAACAGACTGGTTTCTTTCAGCAGCCGTTTGGCCTCGTTCACGGTAATTATTCCGTCTTCGATAGCAGCCTGATATTCTGTCATCAGCATCGCAAACCGCTGGCTGAGCGCGATCACGTCCGAATTTACACCACCTGTGCGTGGTTCGTCCGAGTTGCGATCACCATATGAAAGAGTGATGTTCTTCAGGTCAGCCAAAGCAGATGTCACATGCGGATAAGACGCTGCATTTTCAAGGCGAGCCACTGCATCCACAGGCATGAATCTGTCCGCATGTTCAGCATTGTCGGAGTAATATCGCCCTAATGTGGCCTTCGATTTCCCCGTAATTTCACATGCGGCCTCGATTCCGACGTCCTTGACCAATGCTTCAGTGTGCTTCTTCAGATAGGCCCCGATATCTGCCATTTTTTTACCTTTGTTACCTGCAAACGCCCGCCCGATGTCCAAACGGGGGAAAGCGTCGGGAAATTTCCCATAACTGAGTCATAATTGAAATGTCATACATTGACTATCCCTCAGATAAGCGGGGGATTTTGTGAGTGAGTGGCGGCAGTTCAAGCCGGTAATGAGTGATTGCGAGGTGGTATTGTTTGGCCTCGCTGCGTTTTGGCCACATGTTGGCCGACGGCGTCGCTGTTGCAGATGCGGGGGTTCCATCCCCTAGAGCGTAGCTCGGCCTCTGCAGAAACAACGGCGACGTCGCTCCATCAAATTGATTGCTGTCTTGTTCCTTTCCACCAAGCGATTTAGACCCGCGCCATGGCAAAGCTGTATTTCAACTATTCGACCATGAACGCGGGCAAATCGACCGTGTTGCTGCAAGCCTCGCACAACTATCGCGAGCGCGGGATGCAGACCTATCTGATGACTGCTGCTATTGACGGGCGTGCGGGTGCCGGTCGGATAGCCTCGCGTATCGGCATCTCGGAGCAAGCCGACACCTTCACTCCTGACGACGATGTATTCACTATGATTCAGAATCGCCTGAACAAAGGCGAGGTGGCGTGCGTGTTCATCGACGAGGCCCAGTTCCTGTCCGAAGAACAGGTCTGGCAGTTGGCACGCGCAGTCGATGATCTGAAAGTGCCAGTTTTGGCCTATGGGTTAAGGGTGGATTTTCAGGGAAAACTGTTCCCCGGATCAGCCGCCTTGCTGGCCCTTGCAGACGAGATGCGCGAGGTGCGCACAATCTGCAAATGCGGCCGTAAGGCCACAATGGTGATTCGTCAGGACGAAAACGGGAATGCCATCACCGAGGGTGCTCAGGTACAGATCGGCGGCAACGAGACCTATGTCTCGCTCTGCCGCAAGCACTGGCGTGAGGCGATGGGCGACTAAACCGGATTGGGCAGCGCCCTGCCTGCGACAAAGGCCGCGATGTTGTCCAGCGCCATGTGCCCCATGTTGCTGCGGACTTCTTCGGTGGCCGTACCCAGATGGGGCAGCAAGGTGACGTTTTCCATATCGCAGAGGGCCTGGGGTACTTTGGGTTCAAACTCGTAGACGTCCAGCCCCGCCCCTGCAATCTGATCGGATTGAAGCGCCGAGATCAGGGCCATTTCGTCCACGACCTCGCCCCGCGCAATGTTGACCAGGATGGCCGAAGCGCGCATCGCTTCAAGGACCTGAGAGTTGACCAGATGGCGAGTGTCGGCCCCGCCAGGAACCGCCAGCACAAGGAAGTCGACCGAGGCGGCCAGAGCCTGCAAATCGGGGATGAACTCTGCCGGAAAGTCCAAGTCCTTTGCGCTGCGGGACTGGTATGCCACCTGCATTCCGAACCCGAAATGACAACGCCGGGCAATGGCCTGCCCGATGCGGCCCATCCCAACAATGCCGACGCGCTTGCCGGTAACGTGATGTCCCAGCATCTGCGTCGGGTGCCACCCCTGCCACTGGCCCGATCGGACCAGCCGCTCGCCTTCGCCTGCGCGACGCGCCGTGGTCAGCAGCAGGGTCATAGCGATATCTGCCGTCGCGTCGGTTACAGCGCCAGGCGTGTTCGTCACCTCGACCCCTTTTGCGCGCGCGGCTTCGACGTCGATATGATTGTAGCCAACGCCGAAATTGGCCAACAGCTTGCAGCGCACTGTACCCGCATCTGCAAAAACCTGCGTTGAAAACAAATCGCCCAGTGTTGGTACAACAACGTCGAATTCCGACAAAGCAGACAGCATTTCCCGCTGCGACAAGGGCAGAGTGTTTTCACGTATCTCTACTTCGAACTCTGTACGGGCGCGGGCCTCGACCGCCGGTGTCATTGGGCGCGTGATCAGCAGTTTCATCAGTGCATCCGTCCGCCAATTGGAACTTTGCCATCCGGTCCGATCAGAACGATCTCACCGTTTTCATCGGGCAGGCCCAGCACCAGAACTTCGGACATGAACTTGCCGATCTGGCGCGGTGGGAAATTCACAACCGCCATGATCTGTTTGCCCACCAGAGCCGACGGTTCGTAATGCGCCGTGATCTGAGCCGAGGTTTTGCGCTCGCCAATTTCGTCACCAAAGTCGATCCACATCTTGATCGCAGGCTTGCGGGCCTCGGGATAGGGTTCGGCGCGGATCACCTCGCCCACACGGATGTCGACCTTGAGAAAGTCGTCGAAAGAAATCTCACTCACGTGACAGCTCCTTGGATCGGTCAGTTGCGGCTTTGACGGCACGGTGCAGCAGGTCAGGGAACCCCTGTTCATCATGCATTAGCACCTCAAGCGCAGCTTGTGTTGTTCCGTTCGGGGAAGTTACGTTGACGCGCAGTTGCGTTGGATCATCCTCAGCCGCCATGGCCAACGCACCGGCCCCCGCGACCGTGGACTTGGCCAGTTTCATCGCCAGTTCTGCAGGCAAACCCTGCGCCTCACCCGCTGCGGCCAGAGTTTCGATCAGGTGGAAAACATAAGCCGGGCCAGAGCCGCTGAGGCCGGTCACGGCATCCATCTGCGCTTCATTGTCCAGACGAACGGTCTCGCCCACCGCCGACAGCAGGCTTTCAGCCAGTGTCAGATCATCTCCTGAGGCTTGGTTGTTGCCGATCAGTGCCGTGATACCCTGGCGGATCGCTGCAGGCGTGTTGGGCATCGCGCGAATGATCGGAGTGTCGTTGCCCAGAACGGTTTCAAATGTGGCAATCGATGTGCCTGCTGCCACCGAAACAAACAGGCTTTTACCACCGCCCAGCGCCTGAATGGCTGGCAATGCCTCGCCCATCATTTGCGGTTTAACGGCGACAAGTACCACAGCGGGCGCTTCGGGCAGTGGGGTGTTGATGTTGACACCCTGCGCTTTCAACCAGTCTGACGGGTACGGATCGATCACCCAAACGGACGCTGGCGGAAGGCCGTGTTCCAGCCATCCCGCCAGCATTGCGGACCCCATCTTTCCGCACCCCAGAAGCACAAGCCCCTGTTCGGCCACACGCGTCATGTCCATTTGCCCCTCCCGCGTTACATATCGGTTTGGGGCAAAGCTTTACGCCCGGCCGTAGGCCTCTGCAATGGCCACTTGCATGGCTTCTTCTGGCTCTCGATTACCCCAAGTCACCAGTTGGATCGCCGGATAATACCGCTCGGCGCTCATGACAGCGGCGGTGATCATCGTGTTGATCTGATCCGCGCTGGCTGTCTGTCCCCCTGCAAGGACCAGCCCATAGCGGTAGACCATCAGCTTTTGGTTTGCCCAATAGGTAAAGGCGCCTGCCCAGCACTGGTCATTCATCTTGTTGAGCAGCTCATAAAGCTGCATTTCACGCTCGGCCGGCGGCTCCATTTCGAACGAGCACACCATGCGCAGCGTTTCGTCATAGTTGGACCAGGCCAGAGTGATCGAATATGTCCGCCACTGGCCTTCGACGGCCATGGCAATCTGATCGTCCCCAATGCGATCAAAATCCCAGTCGTGATGTTCGGCCAGATGTTCAACAATGTCGATCGGATGAATGTCTTCTTCGAGATACTGCTCGGAAAGGGCCATAATGCCACCTCACTAATCTCTAGCATTTTGGGGCTGGCAGCGCCCCAGCGCTAGTTGCCTGCTCTACAAGCCGGGCTTCCCCCGTGGGCCTGTACTAAATATGGTGCGATGTGGCGTGAGTTCTGGCAACCCTATTTCTTGGGGATAACAGCAATAAGTTGTGGACAGTCGGCAACGGCGATCAAAATATTGGCAGTCGCACCAGCTTTGTCTTGATTAAATTCTGCGACGCGCCAAAATACACGTCACCGCACAATCCGGGCTGGATTGCGCGGCTTTAAGCTTTGTCCAGACAATTTGAAAACGGAAAACGCCCGGGCGTTATTTTTCCAGTTTCGCCTCGAGCGCAGCAATACGCGCCTCAAGCGCTGCATTTTCTTCGCGCGCTTTCTGGGCCATGGCGCGGACAGCGTCAAATTCTTCGCGGGTAACGAAATCGCGGTCGGCCAGCCAGCGGTCGATCATCGACTTCATCGCGTTCTCGGCCTCTTCCCGCGCGCCTTGCGCCACGCCCATGGCGTTGGTCATCAGTTGGGACACGTCGTCCAGGATCTTGTTGCGGGTCTGCATGTGTACACTCCGGTCTCACAGTTTATCTGTATATGGGCAAAGAATGGCGCAGGCTCAAGGTTGACTTGCCCTGCAAACCCCGGGCAATGAGACGCACATGCAGGCTGTTCTGAACTTCCCCGATCTGTCGCCCGAATTGTTCTCGATCTCACTGTTCGGGATGGAGTTCGCGTTAAGGTGGTATGCGCTGGCCTATATTGCCGGGATTCTAATCGCCTGGCGACTTGCCGCTGTGGCGCTGCGGCGCCCTGCCCTATGGCCCGCGGATACCCCTCCGATGAAACCGGATCAGCTGGAGGATCTGGTCACCTGGATCATTCTGGGCGTGATTCTGGGTGGCAGGCTTGGCTTTGTGCTGTTTTATCAGCCAGCCTATTACTTATCGAACCCGTTAGAGATTCTGAAAGTCTGGCAAGGCGGCATGGCGTTTCATGGCGGCCTGCTGGGCGTTATCCTCGCGTCCTACATGTTTGCCCGCCGACATCAGATCCCCGCCCTGTCGCTGGGTGATCTGGTCGCCTACACCGTTCCGCCCGGCCTGCTGTTGGGGCGGCTGGCCAACTTCGTCAATGCAGAACTGTGGGGCCGACCAAGTGAGCTACCTTGGGCCGTGATTTTCCCCGGCTTCGCCGCACAGGATTGTCCCGGCGTGGTTGCGGGAATGTGCGCAAGGCACCCGTCACAACTGTATGAAGCCGCGCTTGAGGGCGTGTTGTTGGGCACATTGCTGCTGTGGCTGGTCTATCGCAGAGGGGCCTTTAAAAAACCGGGCATGATCATGGGCCTGTTTCTGGCGGGATATGGCGCGTCGCGTTTTATTGTCGAGTTCTTCCGTCAACCGGATGCTCAGTTCGTGTCACCCGGCAACCCGCTGGGGCTGGCCTGGCATGTGGGCGGCTATGGCCTGACCATGGGTCAAATCCTGTCGCTGCCGATGATCGCGATTGGCCTTTGGTTCGCCCTGCGCGCGCGGCGAGCGACATGACCCTGACCGATCATCTGGTCGCCCGCATCCGGCAGGATGGGCCGATGAGCGTGGCAGACTACATGGCCGAATGCCTGTTGCACCCCACGCTGGGCTATTACACAACCCGCGATCCACTCGGGTCCAAGGGGGATTTCACCACCGCGCCTGAGATCAGTCAGATGTTTGGAGAACTGGTTGGGTTGTCTTTGGCGCAATGCTGGATGGATCAGGGAAAGCCTGCGCCGTTTACCTTATGCGAGCTGGGTCCGGGGCGCGGCACACTTATGGCCGACATTCTACGCGCGACGCGGGGTGTACCCGGGTTCCACGATGCAGCAAGAGTGACACTGGTCGAGGTCTCACCGGCGTTGAAACAGGTGCAGGCCGAGACCCTGAAGGATTACGCGCCGACCTGGATAGACAGCGTCTCAGACCTGCCGGACCAGCCTCTGTTCTTGGTGGCAAACGAGTTCTTTGATGCCCTGCCTATTCGTCAGTTTCTGCGTGATGGCGACGGGTGGAGTGAACGCTTGGTGGGTGAGCGGGACGGCGCGCTGCTGTTTGGGCGGGGCCCAATCGGGCCGCAAGCAGCGTTGAAGGACAGGCTTGCAGACACTATAGACGGTGATCTGATCGAGCTATGTGCGGCAGCGATTCCCATTTTGACCGTGATTGCTGGCCGGATCGCCAGCCATGGTGGTGCGGCTCTGATCGTCGATTATGGCGACTGGCATTCGCTGGGCGACACGTTGCAGGCCCTGCAAAACCACGAACGCACTGAACCTCTGGCGGCACCGGGTCAGGCCGATCTGACTGCACATGTGGATTTTGAGCCTTTGGCCGAAGCAACCCGTGCCTGTGGGTGTCGCCATACACGCGTGACACCTCAGGGCGTGTTTCTGGAGCGGCTTGGAATCACAGCGCGCGCGCAGGCATTGTCCAAGGCGCTGAGCGGTTCTGAGCTGGATGTATTGATTGCCGCGCATCGCCGGTTGACGCACCCGGATGAAATGGGAAATCTGTTCAAAGTGATGGGCCTTTTCCCGGCCTATGCCGCCCCACCGCCAGGACTAGAGCCATGACACTGGAAATTCTGACCTCAGACTTGCTGTCGCCAATGCGTCATGGGTTCTTTTCCCGTCGCGGCGGGGCCTCGTCCGGCATCTTTGGCGGTTTGAATTGCGGCTATGGCTCGTCTGACCAGACTGAGGTCGTGGCGCTGAACCGCAAGCGGGTGGCGGACGCAATGGAGGTTACACCCGAGGCGATGATCGGTGTGCATCAGGTCCATTCTCCGACAGTTCTGACAGTTGAAGGCCCGGTTCAGGGCGAACGGCCCAAGGCGGATGCCATCGTCACCGCGACCCCTGGCCTCGCGTTGACGATTCTCACTGCGGATTGTCAGCCAGTTCTGTTTGCGGACCCAAATGCTCAGGTAATCGGTGCTGCCCATGCGGGCTGGCGCGGTGCGTTGGACGGTGTGTTAGAAGCCACGCTGGATGCCATGGAAGCGCTTGGTGCCAATCGAAACGACATCCGTGCCGTGATCGGCCCCAGCATTTCGCAACGCGCCTATGAAGTGGGCCCCGAATTTCTGGACGCATTCATCGCCGATTCTCCAGAAAACACGCGGTTCTTTGCAAACGGACAGGATGACCGGCTGCAATTCAACCTGCCTTCTTTTGGCCTGCACAGGCTGCGGCAGGCTGGCGTTGGGCAGTCAGAGTGGACCCGACATTGTACCTATTCCGACCCGGATCGGTTCTATTCCTATCGCCGTGCAACGCACAGGAACGAGGCCGATTACGGCAGGCTGATCTCGGTCATAAGATTGTGATTCAGGTCCAGATTTAGGCACCTCGCCACTTTTCCGCCACATTTTTTGTGTTTACCGGACTCAAGATTCGTGACGAGTTTTGCCAGCTATCAGATGGGTATCTGACGTTCGTGTTTTGAACGCTGGCTCGTTGAGTGAAAGGACTGTGCATATTTATTTCTTGTCTGCAAAACATCCCTGTTAAGCCTTATCCGTGCCGCAAATCGCCGTCACAAAAGGTTCATGAAGGATGCGGGAAATACCTTCCCGCGCAATGCAGGACCAGAAACATGAAACCCAAATCCCGCTTTCTCAAGGCCATGGTAGCCGCCACTCGGGACCATAAGCTGGAAATGCCGTGGAAACGGGTATCAAGCCATTCTGCCAGGGTTGCCAGCCGTATTGCGCCCCGGCGGTGAAGCAGGAGAACCCCAAGACCAAGCTGCCGGTCTAAATACGGGGTAAACGTGCAACGGGCAGGCTCCGGCCCGATGTCGCGTAAGTCGTAAGTAAAAATTTACGTCTTTTTTCAGGAGTTTGTGTGTGTGCGGGCAATTGCCGCCCGTGAAGTACGAGTTTGTCTGGGGGGTCAATGTGTTGACCATTGGAAAGCGAGATTTTGTCGTCATGCGGGGCCAGAACGGTCACCGTCCAAGGGTCTTCCATTCGTTTCAAGACAAAGAACCTGTTCGTCAGGTGGGCCTGTACGGGGGTACGCCAGGCCTGTTCGGACATTTGAGGGGACGGAATATTTATGACTATTCCTAATTCATTGGCCCGTGCGGCCAGAAATGCCATCGAAACGTCGGCCATGTTGCGGGAAGCACCGCGACCGGTCGCAAAACCCAAAGCGCAACTGCGCCGCTACGAAGTCAGCAGCCTGCTGCCAAACGGAGACGTGGCTCAAACCCGTCACATCGCACCCGCTCTGCCGATGTTTGAAGACGCCTTTTGCGCCTTTTCGCGCGGATCGCTGGTTGAAACGGAACACGGACCGATTGCGATCGAGGACCTGATGCCAGGCGACACGGTTCTGACGCAGGATGGCAGTTCGCAAACTGTATTGTGGAAGGGGTCTGTCACTCTGATCCCGGGGCGTGAGGATTCACGTGGGCGGACCCGCCCGCTGACTCGGATCATGGCTGACACGTTTGGGATGCAAAAGCCGATGTCGGGCGTAATTGCCGGACCTGCGGCGCGAATCGTCGGGTCTCCGGGGCATTTGCGGCACCTGCATGGGGGTGAACCGATTCTGACACCGGTCTCTGAATTTCAGGATGGGATGGGTGTGATTGAAACAATGCCACCAACACCAGTCGAACTGTTTCACATTTGCCTCAAACGGCATTCCGTTATTCGTGTAGATGGTTTACAGTTCGAGACATATCACCCAGGTGTGAACGCGGTTCGCATGATCAGCCATTCGTTGCGGTCGATTTATTTGAACCTGTTCGCTCACATCGAGTCGCTCAACGATTTTGGTCCGCTGCTGATGCCGCGCGCCGGAGATGGTGAGATCGACGCGATGTCAGCCTGAGTGTGATAATAGGTACTGCATTATGGGGGGCATCATGCAGCTGGTACTAAGTTGGGTTCTATCCCTTGCGGTGGCTGCGATGCTGCCACCAAACACCGCACATCCGAAACGTGTCGGCGTTACGCCATCCGGTTCATACGGTCTTCCAGGACGTCGAACGGCACGCCTGGCTCGTCTTTTGCGCCGCGGATAACCAGCGAAGTCTTGACGCTGGCCACGTTCGGCGTGGTCAGCAGTTCGCCGGTCAAAAACTGCTGGAAACTGCTAAGATCGGGTGCGACGCATTTCAGGATGAAGTCCACTTCGCCATTTAGCATGTGGCATTCCCGAACCAGCGGCCATTCGCGGCAGCGTTCCTCGAACGCGCGCAGTTCGGTTTCGGCCTGGCTGTCCAGCCCGACCATGGCAAACACCTGCACTTCGAATCCAAGCTCACGTGAATTGACCTCGGCATGATAGCCGGTGATATAGCCGGATTCTTCCAGTGTGCGCACCCGGCGCAAGCAAGGTGGAGCCGAGATGCCAACCCTTTTGGCCAGTTCGACATTGGTCATGCGACCGTCTGCCTGCAATTCCGCCAGAATCTTGCGATCAATTTCATCCAGCCGAGTCGTGACCATAAAATGCTCCTGATTTTTGCGGTTCTTATATCAGCCCCCTAAGCGCGCGCAATAATGTTTCGCACATGCGCAATTTTCTTTGTTTTCAAATCGCTCAATTCCTTCCAGTGCAGTGCACAGGGCCATGATCAGGATGGGGGTTTAAGCCGGGTCGGTCGGGCGCTATATCGGGGCAACGGGCTAACGGCCCAATTCAGGCAATTCGAGCGGGGTTAGCATGGCCGACACACGACACACCAAGGTTCTGATCATCGGGTCAGGGCCCGCAGGATACACCGCAGGGGTTTATGCAAGCCGTGCCATGCTGGAGCCCATTTTGGTTCAGGGGATCGAGCCCGGCGGCCAATTAACCACGACTACCGAAGTTGAAAACTGGCCCGGCGATACCGAGGTTCAGGGCCCGGACCTGATGGTGCGCATGCAGGACCATGCAAAGGCGATGGGTTGTGAAGTGATCGGCGACATCATCAGCGATCTGGACCTCAGCCAACGCCCCTTCACCGCCAAAGGCGACAGTGGCACAACATACACCGCAGATGCGGTTATCCTGGCCACTGGCGCGCGCGCCAAATGGCTTGGCCTACCGTCCGAAGAGAAATTCAAAGGCTTTGGGGTATCGGCCTGCGCCACTTGTGACGGGTTCTTCTATCGCGGGCAGGAAATCGTGGTGATCGGCGGCGGCAACACTGCTGTGGAAGAGGCCCTTTTCCTAACCAACTTCGCCAGCAAGGTCACTTTGATCCACCGCCGGGATGAGTTGCGGGCGGAAAAGATCCTGCAAGACCGGCTGATGAAAAACGAAAAGATCGAACCGTTGTGGTTCCACGAGTTGGACGAAGTGATCGGCACTGACGCGCCTTTGGGTGTGGAAGGCGTGCGCGTCAAACATGTCAAAACCGGCGAGATCACAGAGATTCCGTGCAAAGGTGTTTTTGTTGCCATCGGTCACGCCCCGGCGAACGAGCTGGTAAAAGACACGCTGGAAACCCATATGGGCGGCTATGTCGTTACCAAGCCGGGCACTACTGAGACTTCGGTTCCGGGTGTATTCGCGGCAGGTGATCTGACAGACCACGTTTACCGTCAGGCCGTCACTAGTGCCGGTATGGGCTGCATGGCCGCGCTGGATGCCGAACGTTTCCTGGCCGAAAACGAATAATAGCGATCTTTGGTCCTCGACACGGGTTGGGGACCACGCCGTGCCGCCTTGACCCTGTCACAGTGCCGTATCAGGATTGTCGAAAGACAGGCGAAAAACGGGTGAGCTTTTGAACAACGCTCTTTGGCGCGGCGGGTGGGCAACCCGACTTCGGATCGGCAGCGGCCTGATCCTGTTTGTCTTTGCGTTTTTTCACTTCATCAACATCGGCCTGGGCCTGTTTCATACCGATTATCTGCACGGTATGCAGGATGGCCGGAAAGAGGTGACGCGCCACGACGCCATGAGCGTACTTCTCTACGCGGCGCTGTTCGTTCATGCCGGTCTTGCCCTCGTGTCTATCGCGCAGCGCAGGACATTGCGCATGCCATTCAGCACAGCACTTCAAGTCGTGCTGGGCCTGCTGATCCCTTTGCAACTGATCTCGCACATTATTCACACACGGGTCGCGCATGAGGTTTATGACGTCAATGACGAGATGGGATACATTATCATCCTGATGTGGCCCAGCATTGCGGTCTGGATGCAAAGTGCGCTGCTTCTGATCGTCTGGGTGCATGGGTGCATCGGCCTGCATATGTGGCTGCGACTGACCAAATGGTGGTCGCGTTCCGTACCTTATCTGATCGGCGTCGCGGTCTTTGTTCCACTGTTCGCACTGGCTGGCCTGCTGACCGAAGGGCGCCGCATCTGGGCCGATTTTTCTGACGAATTCCTGCGCGAGCAGTATATCGAGCACTATAACTGGCCGTCCCCCGAAGCCTTTCAGACGCTGTTCAGCGTCAAAGACAACGCCCTGATGGCCTTTTGGATGGCTTTGGGCGTAACGGGCCTCGTGTTCATTGGGCGTAAATTATGGCGGCGCAGGCATTCCGTACGTGTCTCCTATGCCCGAGGACCCGAAGTGGTCGCGGAAAAGGGCATGACATTGCTTGAGATTTCCCAAGCCAACGGCGTCCCCCATGCGGCCTTGTGTGGTGGCAAAGGACGCTGCACAACATGCCGTGTCATAGTCGAAGACGGCGGCAACGCGTTGCCGCCACCCAGCGAGGTCGAGGCGCGCAGTCTGGCTGCGGTTGGCGCTTCGCCCCAGACGCGGCTGGCATGCCAGATCCGCCCCACAGAGCCGACCACCGTTTTCCGTGTCTTCCGACCAGATGGAGGACGCATTCGTGGACACGCCAGCCAGGGAGAGGAACGTCAATTGGCGGTTCTGTTTCTGGATATGCGAGGCTTTACCGCCCGCACAACGGGGCAGCTGCCCTATGACATCGTGTTTTTACTGAACCGGTTTTTTGATGCGGTGGTGCCCGCCATTACAGGCGAAGGCGGAATCGTGGATAAATATATGGGCGACGGGCTGCTGGCGGTTTTTGAAAAACGCGATGCGGCAACCTCGGCCCGCGCCGGGTTAAATGCGGCGATCGCGATCAGCCGGGCGCTGGATCTGTTCAACGAACAGCTTGAGGCTGAAGGAAGCCCCGGAATACGCATCGGTATGGGATTGCATCTTGGCGATCTGGTCGTGGGCGAAATCGGCGCGCAAGGCCACGCCGCAAAAACAATCATCGGTGATGCAGTCAATGTGGCCAGCCGCCTGGAAAGCGAAACCAAAGCGCTGGGTGTCGAACTGCTGGTTTCTGACGAATTGCTGCGCGCCGCAGGTGTGGATGTGGCACAAGCAGAGATCAGAGCTTTCGAACTGCGCGGTGTCTCAGAGCCGATTCCCGCCCTGCCAGTGATGCGCGCCTCGCAACTAGAGCCAAACGGACAAAAACAGGAACAGTCATACTCTGCCTAAGGGGATTCATTCCATTCCGAAGAACCGTGTCACACGGCGTGCTTTCAAGTTAGAAATTCCTTCCAATTCGGAAAAAATCAGCGCATATCCTCCTTTGTTTCATTGACGCCGGTGGACTTTGCCCAACAGTCAGTGCAAATGCCCCGAAAACGCCTGATACCCACTGGCTAATCAACACTGCGATAAGAGTATTCCAATGACGATGTTAAGCAATCTGGCCCCGATCCCAGAACTTTATGTGTCCTACGAGTCCGCCCAGAAACTGAAGGTTGAGGCGGCGGATCTGACCAGCCATGACCTGAGCCCACGCCAGATTTGCGATCTGGAACTGCTGATGAATGGCGGGTTCAACCCTCTGAAGGGCTTCCTGACCGAGGCCGACTATGACGGCGTGGTGGAGAATATGCGCCTGGCCGATGGCACGCTCTGGCCAATGCCGATCACGCTGGATGTCAGCGAAGACTTTGCCGACAGCATCCAACTGGGCCAGGACATCGCCCTGCGCGATCAGGAAGGCGTGATCCTTGCCACCATGACCGTGACCGACCGCTGGACGCCGGACAAGGCGCGCGAAGCCGAGAAGGTGTTTGGTGCCGATGACGACGCACACCCGGCAGTCAACTACTTGCACAACGTGGCTGGCAAGGTCTATCTCGGCGGTCCGGTGACGGGCGTTCAGCAGCCCGTTCACTATGACTTCCGCGCCCGCCGCGATACACCGAACGAACTACGCGCTTATTTCCGCAAGCTGGGTTGGCGCCGCATCGTGGCCTTCCAGACCCGCAACCCGCTGCACCGTGCGCATCAGGAACTGACCTTCCGCGCCGCGAAGGAAGCACAGGCCAACCTGCTGATCCACCCTGTGGTCGGCATGACCAAGCCCGGAGACGTGGATCACTTCACCCGCGTGCGGTGTTATGAGGCCGTTCTGGACAAATACCCGGCATCCACCACCTCAATGTCGCTGTTGAACCTGGCGATGCGCATGGCGGGCCCGCGCGAGGCGGTCTGGCACGGTCTGATCCGCGCCAACCACGGTTGCACGCACTTCATCGTCGGGCGCGACCATGCCGGTCCGGGCAAGAATTCAGCCGGGGAAGATTTCTATGGCCCCTATGACGCGCAGGACTTGTTCCGCCAATACCAAGATGAAATTGGCGTCGAGATGGTTGATTTCAAACACATGGTTTATGTGCAGGAACGCGCTCAATACGAGCCGAATGACGAGATTCTCGATAAAGATGATGTCACCATCCTGAACATCAGCGGCACAGAACTGCGCCGCCGTCTGGCCGAGGGTTTGGAAATCCCGGAATGGTTCTCGTTCCCCGAGGTTGTGGCCGAACTGCGCAAAACCAAGCCGCCACGCAGCCAACAGGGCTTTACCGTGTTCTTCACCGGCTTCTCAGGCTCGGGCAAATCGACCATTGCCAACGCGCTCATGGTCAAGCTGATGGAAATGGGTGGCCGTCCCGTGACGCTGCTGGATGGAGACATCGTGCGTAAGAACCTTTCGTCAGAACTGGGTTTCTCGAAAGAGCACCGCGACCTGAACATCCGCCGCATTGGCTATGTGGCAAGTGAGATCACCAAAAACGGTGGTATCGCCATCTGTGCACCGATCGCACCTTATGCGACCACCCGCCGGGCGGTTCGGGAAGAGATCGAACAGTTCGGTGCCTTCTGTGAAGTGCATGTTGCGACCTCGATTGAGGAATGCGAACGCCGTGACCGCAAGGGGCTGTACAAGCTGGCGCGCGAGGGCAAGATCAAAGAGTTCACCGGCATCTCTGACCCCTATGACGTGCCCCAGAACCCAGAGTTGTCCGTCGAGACAGAGAATGTCGACGTTGACAACTGTGCCCATCAGGTGCTGTTGAAACTGGAAAGCATGGGCCTGATCGCTGCAAGCTGACACCAGCGCACCAAGACCTTTCGGCCTCCGGTTTCCGGGGGCCGTTTTTGTTTGTCCTGATTGACAAGCGCTGCACGGGTTGGTGCTGTGTGGCGGGATGCCGGGTAGACACGAACCATGACTCGCACTTTGCCAACCATTGCCAGTTTCTGGTTCGGGTCCGATCTGACCTGGCTTGAGCAGATTTGCATTCAATCCTTTCTGGACCAAGGGCATGCGTTTGTTCTGTATCTCCCGCACGAGACACAAGGCATCCCCGCAGGTGTCCAGACGCGCCCTGCCAGCGACGTCTTCTGGCCCCCGCCCTTTCCCCTGCAACCCGGAGACCGACAGGGCGTAGCCGTATTTTCAGATATCTTCAGATTGCATCTGATTCATCAAAGCGAGGTCATCTGGGTCGATCTCGACGCATATTGCGTGAAAGCCTTCGACTTTGCGTCTGATTGGGTGTTCGCGCGTTCCAAAGCCGACGACTTTCCAACCGGGGTTCTACGCTTGCCCAATAACTCCCAAACGCTTGGGCTGATGCAGGATTTCGTGATGTCGGCAAACCCAACCCAACCATGGCGTGGTCGGCGTGCAAGACGGCATAATCGTGAGCGTATCGCAAACGGTGAAAGTTGGGGTATAGAAAGCCTGCCCTGGGGCAGCTCTGGCCCAAAAGCCTTTGGGCATTTCTTGCGCCAAACCGGTGAAGACAAGTACGCGATGGCGGCCGAGACCCTCTATCCGCTGGCACCTGCCGAGCTTTGGAAGTTGCATGACCCGAACGTGGCGCTGGACGAGATCGAGGGCGAAGTTACGCATTCGGTTCATGTCTACGGTCATCAGAAAAAGCTGTTGGCAACCCAACTGGCCGGACTACCGATACCGGGATCATATCTCGATGCGCTTTGCGCCCGACATGGAATCGACCCTCGGTCCGCGTCGATCAAGCCACTGGACTGGATGCGACCTGCGCCAAGGCGGTAAAGACAGTATAGTGTGCGATTTCACATCGCGGCGTGGCCATGCGCGGCCAGTTCAGCGGAGGTTCTGTTGATCAGACGTTCCGCTCAAAATTGCGAAATCCCGGTTCCTGTCTATTTATCCGTCGGCAGATCGACCTGCCCGCGCATCAACACATGCCCTCGTCCAGCGACCTTGATCCCGGTCATTCCATCTGTCGGGCCAACTCGCGTGACAGTGGCCTGTCCGGGACGTCCCATGTCGTGGCCCTGTTCCGCGATGAAACTGTCTTTGGACATCAATCCATATTTCCAAAGATACGCCGCCATGGCGCCCGTAGCAGACCCAGTGAACGGGTCTTCGGGCGGGCTGGGAGGGGCGAGCAACAGACGCGAGAACGTATCACCTGCATCGGTGGCTCCTTCCAGCGTGACCAGAAAGGGTTCAGCCATATCCGAACCCGAAAATCCGGCGGCCTCGGCTACTTTTCTCAAAGGACCCTCGACCAGTTGAGCCGCGCGCAAGGCCTCATGGTCGCGCAGAACGGTGATGCAGAACGGCAGACCGGTTGAAACAAACTGAGGCGGAGAGATTATAGCGCTTTCAGGAAGGCCGATAGTCGAAGCCACCAGATCCACCGGAACATGTGCACCAAATTGAGGTGCGACCTGGGTCATTTCGATCTCATCACCTGTCAACCGAATCGAGACGACCCCTGCCCCGGTTTCCAGCGTCAGGCTTTCGCCTTCGATCATCCCACGCGACCGCATGGCAGCGACAGTGGCAATTGTTGGATGCCCGGCAAAGGGAATTTCCCGGCTGGCCAGAAAGTACCGTACGCGGATATCGGCCACGTCGGATGGGTCGGTAAAGGTGCATTCGACCAGAGAGGTTTCGCGCACATAGGCCATGCACACCTGCTCGGGCAGATGTGCACCGTCATGAACCACAGCACATCCATTGCCACCAAAGGCGCGGTCACTGAAGGCGTCTACCCAATCGAATTCGAACCAGCTCATGCGATTATATCCCGGTGACAGGTGAAAGCGGCATAGTCCGCCAGTTCGTATGTGTCGCTTGTGTTGCGGGAATTGTCACGCCCCAATAGGCGCAGAGAGGCCGTTCAGTGAACGGCCACCGGGGACAAGTCATGCTGGCGGGCCAGCACAAAAGCCAGCTTGCGGTCGGCCACCAGCGCCAGCTGCTGCCCATCGGAATCATGCACAGCGTAAAGCTGGTCCAGATCCCCTGCCTGATCGCGCAGATCACGCGGCAGATCGGCAACCTCGACCGTTTTGACATAAACGATACGGTCGCCTTCGGTGTTGAGTTCTATCGGTGTATTCATTGCTCTTACCCCTTGCGTATGTTGATGGTCTGCACCACAGCTTCCGGCACGGCGCGGGTCAGATCCACATGCAGCAGACCGTTTTCCATGATCGCCTCGCCCACTTCGACACCGTCAGCCAGCACGAACATGCGCTGAAACTGGCGCGCCGCAATGCCGCGATGCAGGAATATACGCCCCTCGCTGTCGTCGCGTTGACGGCCCCGGATCACCAGCTGGCGATCCTCGATCGTGATCGACAGATCCTCTTCGGCGAACCCCGCAACCGCAAGAGTGATGCGATAGGAAAAGTCCGAAGTTTGTTCGATGTTATAGGGCGGGTATCCTTCGTTGCCAGCCTTTGCAGACCGTTCCAGAAGGCGTTCCAGTTGCTCGAACCCCAAAAGATGCGGGTATGAGCCAAGAGTAAGTTTCGACACGTATTTTCGTCCTTTATTGTCAAAGCGACGTGGTGTGCGGCCCCGTTCTGGCAACCGCCTGTAATAGAATATGGGAAGAAACCAGGATGTCCACAAGGTCTGGCGCGATAACGTCTGACACACTATCTTGTTGGGCAAGCACCACAACAACCCCGAGTCGCCAATGAACGCGCCCACTGATCTTTCCATGAAAACTGATGAAGTTCTGCGGGTTGAACTGGAAGTTTTCCGCCGTCAGCACCGCGATCTGGACGAAGCGATTGAAGCGCTGCATGACCGGGGAACTGCGGATCAGTTGACGTTACGACGACTGAAAAAAGAGAAACTGCGTCTGAAAGACATCATCCGCATCATCGAAGACCGCCTGACCCCCGATATCATTGCCTGAACGCCCTGTAGCGCATTGCCAGAGAACCGGATTTGGCTATAGTGCGCGCTCTTTCTGAGCGCAGGGACAAAAGCGGATGAGCGAAGTGAAAGTCGGGATCATCATGGGCAGCCAATCTGACTGGCCCACGATGAAAGAAGCCGCAGATATTCTGGACGAACTGGGCGTCGCTTATGAAGCGCGCATCGTATCGGCCCACCGCACACCAGACCGGCTGTGGGACTATGGCAAGACCGCCGTATCGCGTGGATTGCACGTGATCATCGCGGGCGCTGGCGGCGCTGCGCACCTGCCCGGCATGATGGCATCGAAAACGCGGGTGCCTGTGATCGGAGTTCCCGTACAGACACGTGCCCTGTCAGGCGTGGATTCGCTGTATTCCATCGTGCAAATGCCCAAGGGTTTTCCCGTTGCGACCATGGCAATCGGGTCCGCTGGAGGAGCCAACGCCGGTTTGATGGCAGCCGGCATTCTGGCTCTGCAAGACGAGGCTTTGGCAGAACGGCTGGACAGCTGGCGCGAGGCGTTGTCGGCTTCAATCCCTGAGGAACCGCAGGGATGAGCCGCATCGGTCTTATCGGCACGGGCCATATCGCCGCCCCAATCGCGCGGCTGATGGCTGCCAAAGGGCACGACATTTGCGTGACTGAGCGCAATACCGAAGTATCAGCCGCTTTGAAGGCCGAGTTGGGCGTGACGATTGCTGAACCCCAGGCAGTGCTCGACGCCTCGGACATCGTGTTCCTGTGCCTGCGCCCGCATATCGCGGCTGAGGTTCTGACCCCTCTAACCTTTCGCGCGGACCAGCAGATCGTTTCAGTCATGGCTGCGGTTTCCGCTGAGCAACTTGCTCGGCTTTGCGCACCGGCGGCAGATTTCGTGCAGACCATTCCTCTGGGCTTTCTGGAAACCGGAGGCTGCCCAATGGCTGCTTTTGGCAACGATCGGTTGTTGGCCGACCTTTTTGAGCCCGAGAACCCTGTGGTCAAGGTTGCGGACGAATCCGCGCTGAACGCACATTTCGCAATTTGCGCCATGGTTCCCGGCATTTTGGATCTGATGGCCACTGGTGCCAAGTGGCTAGGCGATGTAACTGGTGAAGCCGATAAGGCCGAGTTCTATACGACCCAGTTGATGTCGGGCTTCCTGGCAACGATGGAAAAAGGCAACGCAGGTCGGCTAGCGCAAGAGCGTGACGCTCTGGCGACAGAAGGCACATTGAGCTTGCAGATGACAGAAACCCTGAAGGATCAGGGCGCGCATGACGCGCTGCATTCGGCGTTGAGTGCAATTGGCAAACGTTTGGAGAGTTGAAGATGGCAGAAATGCTTGCCCAAGGCGCGGTGATCGGAATTCTGGGGGGCGGTCAACTGGGCCGGATGCTGTCAGTGGCAGCGTCAAGGCTGGGCTTTGTCACACATATCTATGAACCGGGCGCAAACCCACCCGCCGGGCAAGTCGCGGATCGTGTCACGACGGCAGCCTACGACGACATCGATGCCTTGAAAGCATTTGCCGACGCGGTGGATGTGATCACCTATGAGTTCGAAAACATCCCGACCGAGGCGCTGGACATTCTGGAAGCCCACCGGCCGATCCGTCCGGGGCGCGAAGCGCTGCGGGTCAGCCAGGATCGTTTGACCGAGAAGAATTTCCTGCAAGACCTGGGCCTGAAAACGGCCCCGTTTGCGGATGTTTCCAATCTGGACAGCCTGAGTACGGCAATTGAACAAATCGGGACACCGGCCATCCTGAAAACCCGCCGCTTTGGCTATGACGGAAAAGGGCAGGCGCGGTTGCGCAGCCCCGAGGACGCCGAGGCTGCTTTGGCCGACATGGCGGGCGCGCCTGCTATTCTGGAAGGGTTCGTAGACTTCTCACACGAGGTGTCGATCATTGCAGCACGAGGGTTGGACGGCCAGGTGGCCTGTTTCGATCCGGGCGAAAACGTACATCGCGACGGTATCCTGCACACCACCACGATCCCTGCCCGCCTGTCCCCTGCCCAGCGCACAGATGCAATCCTGCTGGCGGCCAACATCCTGAATGCGTTGGAGTATGTGGGTGTCATGGGGGTAGAACTGTTCGTCACGCCCGCTGGTTTGATAGTGAACGAGATTGCACCGCGCGTGCACAACTCGGGCCACTGGACGCAGAACGGCTGTGCTGTTGATCAGTTCGAACAGCATATTCGCGCCGTGGCGGGCTGGCCTTTGGGCGACGGGCAGCGCCATTCGGATGTGGTGATGGAGAATCTGATCGGCAACGACATGGATCGTGTGCCCGAATTGGCCCGTGAACGGGATGTCGCGCTTCATCTATACGGCAAAGCCGAGGTCAAAGCAGGACGCAAGATGGGGCATTTCAACAGGATCAAGCGATAAAGTAGCACTTTATTTACGGCCTCGTTCCGTTCAGAAAGCGTGCCGCAATGTCCCCTGACATGTGGCTGATACGCCCACCGGCCATGGTCGCTGCGACCCGGTGGGTAGCCGCATCGAGAATGACCAAATCACCCCGTTTGCCGGGGGTAAGTGTGCCCCGGTCCGGCAGATCCAGCACTTTGGCCGGACCCGAAGAAATCAGGCTCCACGCGCCTTCGAAATCAAGCAAACCGGTTTTGAACAGCATCAATGCAGCCCGGCGCGGGCTGGGGTAGTGGTAGTCCGACGCCAACGCATCGCAGAGCCCCATGGCGATCAACTCAACCGCATTGGCGTTTCCTTTATGCGATCCACCCCGCACCACGTTGGGTGAACCAAGGATGATGTGATCCCCGGCTGAACGTGCCGCCTCGGCAGCCTCAAGCGTTTCCGGGAATTCGGCAATACGGACACCTTGATCGTGCCACCATTCCCTTGCTTCAGCGGTGGCGTCATCATGGCTGCCCAGACGTACGCCCATCTCCCCTAGGTCAGCACACAGCGCCTCGACCGCCGCTGGCACCTCGTTTCGACGTGCATGCATGCTGAGCAACATCTCAAAATGCGCATCTGGATTGCGCCCGGCCTTCAGCGCCTGCCCGGTCAGGCGTGGAGGCTTTTTACCCTGCGCCAAGCGATCATGCGGCAGATGATCATTGAACACTACATAAGGCACCTGCCAATCAGCGATGCGACGGGCCAATCCGGCATAGTCCTCCAACATATTGGTCTCAAACCGCAGTTGAGGGATCAGGTCCGTGACGGTGCTGTCTTTTACGGCGGCAATGGCCTGAAACACCTGCGCCGCAAAGTCCGGTCCTCGCACGCCGCCTTCCCAGCTGTAAAACTGAGCCAGCACTGCGGTGGTAATGCCGTTTGCAGCTAACTCGGCCTCGACCGAAAGAATGCCTTCGTTCATCTGCTTCATCGCACCGCGACGCGGGGCGATATGGCGTTCGAACCCGTCCCCGTGCAGATCGATAATGCCGGGCAAGACAAGATAGCCGCTCAGATCAACCCGGCGCCCGGTTGGTTCTGCCTGTATCGCACCTTCTGCTATGGTCAGATCAGCACGAGCCAAACCCTCACCCGGCAACAGAACCTCTGCCCCGGTCAATGTCAGGTTCAAAGCAGTCATCGTGAACGCTCCGAGTCCGGGTCTGGGCAGTCCTGCCCGATACAGATCTCGTCTATTATGTCCATCACGCCATCGAGCCAAGTGATCTGCGGATCAAACCGACCGAATTCGATGAAATGCAGTGCCTGTGCCATGACCTGCGGGTTGTTCATCATGAAAGTATGCGTCACCGGTAAGATAAGATGATCGGTCATACCTTCGACCTTGGTGCTTTCAATCGAAACCTTGCCATCGTCGGGACCATCGATAATCGAGGAAAACACAAGGTTCAGAGATTCACTTCCTGCGATAACACCCAGTTCGAAATCCACCGGTGGCAGACGACGAGGGATGCCTTCGGGCCCTGTGCTCAGTTGCAGCCCTGCTGGGCCGTTCAGATACCCGAACACCTCCCACGCGCTGAGCTCGTCAACCAGCTGGCTGCCTTGGTTCGGAGGGCCAAGCATGACAGCGCGGCCCATGTTGGCGGGGTGATGATCCTTGAGCCAATACCGCAGCAGGATGCCGCCCATGGAATGCGCAACGACATTGACTTTATCCTCTCCGCAAGCAGCGAAAGCATCAGGCAGGGTCTGTTCAGCAAGTTCCGGAATGCCAATTTCGGTCGATGGGTACCCGGGGCGCACGACCTTATAGCCATGTGCCTCGAACAACTCCTCCATCACGGCAAACGAAGCCTCGGTCCGCGCCAGCCCATGCAAAAGGATCACGCATTTCGCGCTGGCGGCAGCAGGGAAAATGAAAAACAGCAGGGCAATCAATAGTCTCATACGCGCCAGATAAAGCCTATGAGACGCCGATGAAAGCCCTAGCTCCGCTGACGTTGCAGCACGGCCAGCGCAATACCGCCCAGAACCACCGCCGTGCCAAAGACCAGCCGGGCGCTGGCCGTTTCACCAAGCAGCACAACACCCCCCAGGATCGCAATGACAGGTACGCTGAGTTGAACCACGGCCGCCACTGTTGGTGCAAGGTTCGGCAGTACGCGATACCACAAAGCGTAACCCAACCCTGACGTAATACCCCCGGACACAACTGCCAGCACATAGCCCATACCAGTCATGTTCCATTCTGCCCCTGTGATCAGCAGCGTTAATCCGGTCACAGGCAAAGCGATAAGGAAATTTGCAGCCGTGCCCTTTAAAGCATCTGGTTCAGATCGCCCTGCCAAAGAATAAGCAGCCCATCCGACACCTGCGGCAATCATCAGGGCGGTGCCCGCCGGGTCAACCCGCACCGTACCCGATGGCCAAAGGACATAGGCCAACCCAGCCAAGGCCATGGCCGCGCCCGCCAACTGTTGCCGGGTTGGAAGCGTACCCTTGACGGCAGTGAAGGCAAACATCGTGATTTGCACCACGGCAAACAAAACCAACGCACCAAGACCTGCATCCAGTGTCAGGTACGCCAGGGAAAACCCGATCATGTACAGAGACAGTGATCCCGCCCCAATGACCCGCCGACGGTTGTGCAAAGGCAAGTGCCCGCCACGCGCCAAAACCAACGCGGTCAAAACCAGCGCGCCCGCCAGCACCCGCATAACCGCGAAACCGGCCGGATCACTGGCGCCGCTGTCGATAGCCAACCGGTTCAGGATGGAATTCGCCGCAAAGGCGCACATGGTCAGGGCGGTCAGAACAAACAGTTGCATGGAACCCGCATATCCGGTTGCAAGCGATATGGACACTCACAATCCTTGGACATGCGGCCCGTTCTTCATCTTTTCCAAAATACTCCCGCCGGAGGCATAGCCGCATAGCGGCTATTGGCAACAAAAACGGGGCCGCCCGAAGGCGACCCCGAAAACAAGCACTATGGCACCCCCTCTCGGTAGCTCGGCCATTCAGCCAATCACCTGTCGGGGCCGTCAGAATTCGCCGCAGCGAATTCGACGTGGTTACATCATGCCGCCCATGCCGCCCATGTCGGGCATGCCGCCTGCAGCAGGTGCGTCTTTCTGAGGCTTGTCAGCAACCATAGCTTCGGTGGTGACCAGCAGGCCAGCAACCGATGCCGCATCTTCCAGAGCGGTGCGGACAACTTTGGCCGGGTCGATGACACCGAACGAGAACATGTCGCCATATTCTTCGGTTTGCGCGTTGAAGCCGAATGCAGCATCCGAAGACTCACGGACTTTGCCCGCAACAACCGCACCGTCAACACCTGCGTTCTCGGCGATCTGGCGCAGCGGCGCTTCGATGGCTTTGCGAACGATGTTGATGCCTGCGTTCTGATCAGCGTTTGCACCTTCCAGAGCGTCCAGTGCTTTACCGGCCTGAACCAGAGCAACACCGCCACCCACAACAACGCCTTCCTGAACGGCAGCGCGTGTTGCGTTCAGAGCATCGTCCACACGGTCCTTACGCTCTTTCACTTCAACTTCGGTCATGCCGCCGACGCGGATAACGGCAACACCGCCTGCCAGTTTGGCAACGCGCTCTTGCAGCTTCTCACGGTCGTAGTCGCTGGTGGTTTCTTCGATCTGAGTGCGGATCTGGCCAACGCGGGCTTCGATCTCTGCTTTCTCGCCAGCACCGTCGACGATGGTGGTTTCGTCTTTGGTGATTTCGATCTTCTTGGCGGTGCCCAGCATGTCCATGGTGACGGACTCGAGCTTCATGCCCAGGTCTTCGCTGATGACCTGACCGCCGGTCAGGATCGCGATGTCCTGCAGCATGGCTTTACGGCGATCGCCGAAGCCCGGTGCTTTGACAGCAGCAATTTTCAGGCCGCCGCGCAGTTTGTTGACAACCAGAGTTGCCAGCGCTTCGCCTTCAACGTCTTCCGCGATGATCAGCAGCGGTTTCTGCGACTGGATCACCTGCTCCAGCAGCGGAACCATCGGCTGCAGCGAGGACAGTTTCTTTTCGTGCAGCAGGATCATGCAGTCATCGAGTTCTGCGATCATCTTGTCTGCGTTTGTCACGAAGTAAGGCGACAGGTAGCCACGGTCGAACTGCATACCTTCGACAACATCGGTCTCGGTTTCCAGACCTTTGTTTTCTTCGACGGTGATAACGCCTTCGTTACCAACCTTCTGCATCGCATCTGCGATCTGCTGGCCGATTTCTGCTTCGCCGTTGGCCGAGATGGTGCCAACCTGAGCAACTTCTGCCGAGTCTTTGACTTCGCGCGAGGCCGACTTGATGCCTTCAACAACCTTCGAGGTTGCCAGGTCGATGCCGCGCTTCAGGTCCATCGGGTTCAGGCCCGCTGCAACCTGCTTCAGACCTTCGCGAACGATGGCTTGGGCCAGAACGGTCGCGGTGGTGGTGCCGTCACCGGCTTCGTCATTGGTGCGGCTGGCGACTTCTTTCACCATCTGCGCGCCCATGTTTTCGAACTTGTCTTCCAGTTCGATTTCCTTGGCAACCGAAACACCGTCTTTGGTGATGCGCGGTGCGCCGAAGGATTTGTCCAGAACCACGTTGCGGCCTTTGGGGCCCAGGGTCACTTTAACAGCATCGGCCAGGATGTTCACACCTGCCAGCATGCGGTTACGGGCATCGGTGTCGAATTTGACGTCCTTTGCAGCCATGTCGTTTCTCCTTGAGAAATAAGTTTGTAATGAAGATCAGAGAAAGCGCTTTGGCTTACTCGATGATCCCCATGATGTCGCTTTCTTTCATCATCAGCAGCTCTTCGCCGTCGACCTGAACCTCAGTGCCCGACCATTTGCCGAACAGGATCTTGTCGCCAGCTTTGACCGCCATCGCGATCAGTTCGCCGCTGTCCTTGCGCGCGCCTTCGCCGGTTGCGACGACTTCGCCTTCGCTGGGCTTTTCTTTTGCGCTGTCAGGAATGATCAGGCCGCCTGCGGTTTTCTCTTCGCTTTCGGTACGGCGAACCAGCACACGGTCATGAAGCGGTTTCAATGCCATCTTTGCAGCTCCTTGGGCTCAAAGTTGTTAATCCTCCCCTCGTCTTCCGACGGGGCGTTAGCACTCAGGGTATGTGAGTGATAACGACGCATAGCTAGGGAGTCTAAAACCCCGAGTCAACAAGTTGTGAGGGATTTTTTTCGCGGATCGGATCAGTCCTGCTGTTCCCAGCTGTAAGCCCAGTGCTTCAGCCCTTCGCTTCCCTGAGAAGTAAGGCCGTAGACGCCTTTTTCAACCTTCTCAAACCACCCGTAGTGGTTTTCTCGCATAAGCCGAGTCGCAGCCGGAACGCCCACCGATTTTGCAACCTCTGCACCTTTGGTTGCGCCCTTTTCGGCCAGAAAGGCCGCGCATTTCAGCGCGTCTTGTCGATAGGCGGTCACGATGCCATGACGCGTGGCGCCACCCGCGTTCGGGTCCCCTTCCAGCCGATCGAATTCACGCAGCAGCCGCGTGGTCATGGCTTTGTTCTTGCGCGGCGCATAGGGGCCGGGATCGCACTGTACTTCGACCGCATTGTCAGCGCGCACTGTGATCAGGCCCAGGCCCAAACGTCGGCACAGCGCCAGATTATCTTTGAGCGCCCGTCGCGCGCTTCGACCCGTGGGCTTACGAACAGCCACATAAACCTGATCTGTCAATTTCAGCCGTGTGATCGCCTGGTGGAACAGCGACAGCGTGAACCTTAGTTTCAGTTCGACGATCACGGGTTCCTCACCCTCGCGCACCGCAACAACATCAGCCGCACCCACCTCGCCTTTTACGGTGTACCCCTGGCGCTCCAACAGTGCTTTGATCGGGGGATAGAGGTCCTGCTCGCGGGTCATGGGTTTATGCTACGCAAACTGCGGTGGATTACCAGCCCGCCGATCGGAAAACGCAATCGAACTTGCAACATCCCATCCGCCAGTACAGTGTTGCAGCAACTCTGATTTCAAAGGAAATTCAACGATGCGCGTGCTTCTTTTCTTCCTCGGCCTTTTGTGGCCCGCCATAGTGCAGGCTGGCTGCGAGGGACGCGACCTGAGAGGCGATTTGTCCCCTGCGGTCCAAGCCGACCTGCAGGACGCTTTAGCAGACATTCTGTATCCCGAAGGCAATCATTGGATTGCGACCAAAGACGACACTGTGCTGCATCTTGTGGGCACCATGCACCTGAACTACCCGCAGATGGACGCAATCGTCGAGCGTCTGACTCCAACGCTCACGCAGGCTGATGCGTTCTATTTCGAAATCCTTCAGGAGGAAATGAAAGATTGGGAGCAGAAACTTGCAGCTGACCCAAGCCCTGTCCTGATCACATCGGGGCCCACACTTGTGGATCTGATTTCCGAAGAGGATTGGGCCACTCTTTCATCAGAGATGGCTGATCGCGGCATTCCCAGCTGGATGGGCGCCAAGATGCGCCCATGGTTCCTGAGTATGACTTTGGCTTTGCCGGCTTGCATCATACAGGATCCCAACGGAACCAACGGATTGGACGCGCGTCTGACACAGTTGGCAAAAGAGCACGGTATCCCGCAATATTCGCTGGAAAGCATCGAAGACCTGATGACCATGTTCGACGCTTACTCGATCGAAGAACAGGCTCAATCACTCGCTCGGATGGCCGGAACCTTCCAAAACATCGAAGACCAGATCGCCACCATGGCGAGCTCGTATTTCGAAGAAAAACACGCGGAAGTCTTTGTATTGGGCAGAATGCTGGGGCAAGAGCTTTCAGGTTTGACCGAAGCAGAATTTGAGGCCGAATGGGCAGAGTTCGAACAGCAGTTGTTGATTGAACGCAATGCCAACTGGATGACGCATATTCTTGAGATCAAAGATCAAACTGCCGTCATTGCGGTAGGCGTCGGCCACTTTAGCGATGAACATGGTCTGCTGAACCAGTTAGAGCAGGCAGGATACAGCCTGACGCGGGCGGAATTCTGAACCGCTGGGCCATTTTCAGACCAACGGTCGCACATTATCGACTGTGTCGTGACAACCGCGTTTGCTCGCCCTATAAGGCGCGCAAATTTCCAATCCGCAGGACGCTGACATGACAACGCTAGTATTTGGCCACAAATCCCCTGATACCGACTCCACCGGCTCGCCGATCTTGTGGTCGTGGTATTTGAACGAGATCAAAGGTGAGCAGACCGAGCCGGTTCTGCTGGGTGAGCCCAACACCGAGGCGGCCTTTATGCTTGAAAACTGGGACCTGCCCAAGCCGCGCATCATCGAAGATCTGGCTGCGGACACTCCCGTTGTCATCGTCGACACCAATAACCCGGCGGAACTGCCCGCCAGCATCAACGACGCTGATATCCGCGCCATCATCGACCACCACAAGCTGGTCGGTGGCTTGGAAACTAAAGGTCCGATCGACATCACCGTGCGCCCGCTGGCCTGCACCGCGACCATCATGGTCGACCTCATGGGCGACGACGCTGCCAAGATGCCCGACGCCATCAAGGGCGCGGCCCTGACCTGCATTCTGTCGGACACGCTGGAATTCCGCTCGCCTACCACCACAGCGCATGACCGTGCGGTGGCGGAAAAGCTGGCCGCTGAGCTGGAGCTGGACATCTCGGCCTATGCAGCCGACATGTTTGCTGCGAAATCAGACGTCTCGTCCTTTTCTGACGCCGAGCTGATCCGCATGGACAGCAAGGAATACGAAGTGGACGGCACCAAGTTCCGCGTCTCGGTTCTGGAAACAACAGCCCCCGGCGTCGTGCTGGATCGCAAAGCCAGCCTGGCTGCATCGATGGTTGACGTGGCCGCTGAAGACGGTGTCGACCAGGTTCTTCTGTTCGTCGTCGACATTCTGAACGAAGAGGCCACGCTGCTGGTTCCGAACGATCTGGTCAAATCTGTTGCCGAGAAAAGCTTTGGTGCCGCCGTTGATGGCGATGCCGTTGTTCTGCCGGGCATAATGAGCCGTAAAAAGCAGATCATTCCAAACCTGAAGGTTTGATCGGCAATTGAAGTCAAAAGAAAGGCGTCCAATCGGGCGCCTTTTTTCTTTTTGTTCGGCCATTTGCGGAAACGGTAACGATTGTTAATCTGTCTTTGGGTACGGAACTCAAATTAGGTCAGGCACACACCATCGTTATTCGAAGCCTCAGTACGACCAAAGGCATCCTCCGATTTGAGGGGACAGACAAAGCCGCATATTGGCGGCGCTTTGCGATGCTGCTTACCCTGTCTGTTGTGATTGCCACCATGGGATTGCTGCGCAATTCCGGGGCCGTTGTCATTGCGGCCATGCTTGTCGCGCCCCTTATGACTCCAATCCTGGGGGTGGCTGCCGCGATGGTCATGGGCTGGCTAAAGCGCGCAGTTGCTCTGGCCCTAACGGTATGCTTGGCGGCATGTGCCTGTGTGCTGATGGCATGGTTCATGGTCTATGTCGCAGACGTCCCACGCGGTATTCTGATCCCCGATCAGGTCCTTGCACGTACAGATCCCGGAACCGAAGACCTGATCGTTGCGCTCGCGGCTGGCGTTGCCGGTGCCTATGTTCAAATCAACAAATCCGAGCTGAGTCTATTGCCCGGCGCAGCCATTGGCGTTTCTCTTGTGCCGCCTCTCTCAGCAGCAGGTATTTTGTTGTATTTTGGCGAGCCTGCCGAGGCCTACGAGGCGGGCTTGTTGTTCGCAACAAATCTTGGCGCAATTATTCTTTCGGCCTGCGCCGTTTATCTGGTCTATGCGGCACGGTCGGTGGTTTTCAGCAAGGGCAAGCGCAAACTGAATTTTACAGCAAGCGTGTTTGTTGCACTGGCATTCCTGGTCGTCGTGGTGCTGCAACTCGGGAAGTCCACATACAATCGATATCTTGAAACGCGCACCGAGGCCCAACTGGCCGAAGCCATCAGAGAATGGGCCGATCCAGTTTCAGTTGAAATCATTCGGGTAGATGTCAACGCCCAGCGCAAACGGGTCGAGGTCTGGCTGATCGTCGACCTGCCTGTCGAAGCACAGTTCAAAGTTTCTTCCGTTGCAGGGTTACTGCCTGAAAACCTGCGTGATCCCCCCCTTGTTGATGTATTGCAGGAGGAACTCGGGCCCGGATATCTGGCCGTTATTCGGTACCAGACCCGAATTGGAGCACAGATCATTTTGGGAACTGAAAACGTCCAGCAGGCCCCGGATGTTACGGACGTTACTGAAGACGACTAGTAGATTCACCAAATCCTCGGCGCAAAAGGGAATGCGGGATGGTGTTTGGGTCTCAGCTTTGCCATAGCTGTCGCAACCGCGAATTTACTTACAGAGGCCCCAATGACCCAGATCGTTTCCTCGCTTGCCGAGATCTCTGACCGCTATAAGGCGCTGTTTGTCGACCTTTGGGGCTGTGTGCACAACGGCATCACCGCCTTCCCCGAAGCCGTTGCGGCATTGCAGACCTATCGTGCAAAAGGCGGGGTTGTTGTACTTGTGACGAACTCACCGAAGCCTCGGGCAGGCGTGGCTGAACAGTTGGGTCAGTTCAATGTGCCCGCCGATGCCTATGACACCATTGCGACCAGCGGAGATTCCGCGCGTTCAGCGATGTTCAGGGGCGCTGTCGGACACAAGGTCTACTTCATGGGGGAATGGCAAAGGGATGCGGGTTTTTTCGAACCTTTGAAACTGCTGCATCACCCCGTTCACATTGAACGTGTGCCGCTTAAAGAGGCCGAAGGCATCGTTTGCTGTGGCCCGTTCGATCCAATGGCAGACCCGGATGTGAACCGACCCGACTTCCTCTATGCCAAGCAGATGGGAATGAAACTGCTTTGCGCCAATCCCGACATTGTTGTTGACCGAGGAGAGGTCCGGGAATGGTGCGCGGGGGCGTTGGCAAAGCTCTATACCGAAATGGGTGGTGAAAGCCTGTATTTCGGCAAACCGCATCCGCCGATTTATGATCTGGCCCGCCGCAGGTTGCAGGAGCTGGGGCATGATGTTCCAGATGGCGACATTCTGGTGATCGGCGACGGACCCCATACCGACATTCTGGGCGGCATGGGAGAGGGCATTGATTCCCTGTTTATTTCAGGCGGTCTGGCCGCAGCCGAGACAAAAACGTCGCACCACCCGCATCATGAATCGCTAACCGATTATATCAAAAGGGAAAAGATCAACCCGACCTTTACAATCGGTCGCTTGCGGTAGTCAGAAAAGACTTGATTTTCTGCAGTTGCGAAGTAATAAAGTTGCCAACCTTGGCCTAAAGATGGTTTTTTCTTTCACGGCCGATTTCGAGTGAGGGCAACATGTTGGACAATCTTCCACGCGGAACGATCTGTATTGAAGACATCGAAATGGGCATGTCCCGCTACCTGCGCAAAGTGGTGACGGACGAAGACATCGAGATGTTCGCGCAGGTTTCAACCGACCGTAATCCGGTGCATCTGGATGACGATTATGCCCGCGACACGATCTTTGAGGGCCGTATCGCCCACGGGATGCTGACAGCGGGTCTGATCTCGGCCGTGATTGGCGAACAACTGCCCGGCCATGGCACTGTCTACATGGGTCAGTCGCTAAAATTTCTGGCACCTGTGCGCCCCGGCGACATGGTTTACGCCGAAGTAAAGGTTGTCGACATCGATTTTTCCAAGCGCCGGGTCAAGCTGGATTGCCATTGCTCGGTCGAAGGCAAGAAGGTTCTGATCGGAGAGGC
Organism: Ruegeria sp. HKCCD4884; assembly: GCF_013110855.1. Classification (NCBI taxonomy): domain Bacteria; kingdom Pseudomonadati; phylum Pseudomonadota; class Alphaproteobacteria; order Rhodobacterales; family Roseobacteraceae; genus Ruegeria; species Ruegeria sp. HKCCD4884. Next base: position 133,140 of record NZ_WVRJ01000006.1, on the reverse strand, counting down.
CATGGTCCTGGCACCGTCGCGCAAGTTCGACTGATCTGCGTGCCAACTCAGACCAAAGAAAGGCATCCGCTGACGGGCGCCTTTTTGTTTTGGAGCTCACCAAATCTAGTTTCCTGCACGAAGTCCTGAAGAAGGACGCGCGCGCCTGCGCCCTTTCAATGCACCGGATTCCAGAATGATTTCTGACACCAAGTGTTCGCGTCTGTAGGCCATCACATGAACGCCCGAGACTCCCGCGATCTCGCGGATCTGCTGGATCAGCTCGATACAGATTTTTTTGCCTTCTTCAGCAGGTTTTTCGGCCTTCTCCATCCGCTCAATAACCTGATCCGGGATGTGAATTCCGGGCACATTGCTGCGCATCCAACGCGCCGCGCGCGCCGAAGCAATCGGCCCCACGCCAGCGATTATGAAGACTTTCTTGTCCAGACCGACATCCCGCACCCGATCCATGAATTTCTCAAAAAGCGGAATGTCGTAGATATAGTTGGTCTGAATATATTCGGCCCCTGCCTCAACCTTCTTCGCCAGACGATCAGGACGCCAGTCATAAGGCGGAATGCAAGGGTTCTCTGCCGCACCTAAGAACAGCTGAGGGGGACGTGTGATCTTGCGGCCCGAGAGGAATTTTCCCTGATCGCGCATGGTTCGGATTGTTCGCAGCAAGGTCAGGGAATCAAAGTCGAATACCGGTTTTGCCCCCGGTTGATCCCCCACGCCAACGCCGTCACCGGTCAGACACAGAACATTGCTCACGCCCAGCGCTGCAGCCCCAAGCACATCGCCCTGAATGGCAATGCGATTCCGGTCCCGGCAGGAAATCTGATACACCGGAGAATAGCCAGCGCGCGTTAGCAATGCGCAAATTCCAATCGAAGACATATGGCAATTCGCGCCCGAAGCATCGGTTGCGTTTATTGCGTCTGCCACCTCTCCAAGCGGTTGCGCGGCCTGAAAAACATCCTCGGGGTCAGCGCTGTCGGGTGGGTTCAACTCGGCCGTCACCGCAAACCGACCCGAGCGCAAGACCCTTTCCAACCGACTGTGCGATACATACCCGTCAGGAACAGGAACATAGCCGATTGGCTCTACATCGCTGCGATGTGGATCGTTCATTTCTTCAGTTCCCGGTTCATTGCATTGGGCGGCTCGGTGGCCAGCGGCGCTGAGGAAGGTTCGTTTTCACGTGCCTCCGGGAAGGCTTCGGCAAGGGTTACACGCGCGGCATCGCGGGCCTCGCGTTCCTGTGCGGCAATCTCGCGGCTGACCCGCAACCACGATGAGGATCCCTTCAAAGTGTGTTCCACTGGCGGCAGAACTTCCTTTATCTTTTCGCCCCCGTGCCGCATGCGGCTGGCTCCGTCCCAGGCCAAGGCCCACACGCATTTCATGTCAGGCTTCACTTCGCAGAACTCGCCTGGACGCACGCCACCACACGGACCATTTCGCAACTGCTTTGGGCAGTTCATCGGGCAGGACATGCCGGTCGATGACAACACGCATTGACCGCACATCTTGCAGTCGAACAACAGGGTTTTGACGCCCTTTTCAACCAACGCTATGGGGCGTTCGACGCGGTTGTAGCCGATCTTTGCAAAAAGCGGATCCATCGCGACCATGCCGCGTTCGACGCACTTGTAAATCCACTCGAATGTGCGGGCATGGCGAATCGCGAACAGTCGCAATCGATACATGGTCTGCCTCCTGTGCTGGGTTCTATTGAACCTGGCCGGGCCTGAACCGGGTCGCAGCGCATCCTGAGATCCGGATGTTCAGTCTACACGCAGGTATTTTTTTGAATCAAGCAGTTGGCTTTGCGCATAATGCCATGTGGTGGATGCTTTGGCGTTGTTGTTGGGCGTTTTGTTGGGTTCGGGGGAATTCAGACCGAGGCATTTGCAGAATTCAAACTGCCGCTTGAACTCATCGCGACGCGACGCTACGCAATCGCTTATGCACATCATCCGGGATTTCCAGTTTGTCGAGCCAGAAGATCGCGGCGCCAGCGTAGCGATCGGCAACTTTGACGGCGTACATGTGGGGCATCGGTCGGTCATCGAAATGGCCCGCCAAGCAGCTCCTGACGCGCCGCTGGGTGTCATGACCTTTGAACCGCATCCGCGCGAATACTTTGCGCCGGATTCGCCTCCGTTCCGCCTGATGCGCGGTAATGCACGAGCGCACCGGCTGGAAAAACTGGGTGTAGAAAAGCTCTACGAGCTGCCCTTCAATGCAGCGCTGGCCGGGCTTTCACCGGAAGAGTTCGCGCGCACCGTGATTTGTGACGGGCTGGGCCTTTCGCATGTGGTGGTGGGGGCTGATTTCTGCTTTGGCAAAGGCCGCAGCGGTTCAGCCGATGACCTGGTCCGATTTGGGAAAGAGATGGGGTTTGGCGTGACGATCGCCCCACTGATGGAGCGGTCCGAGAACGTGGTCTCGTCAACTGCAATTCGGACCGCGTTAAGCGAAGGCCGCCCGCGTGATGCAGCGGCGATGCTGGGCCATTGGCACAGGATCGAAGGCGAAGTTGTCGGCGGTGAACAGCGTGGGCGCGAGCTGGGGTTTCCCACTGCAAACATGTCCATTGAAGGTCTTCACCTGCCGAAATTTGGTGTCTACGCCGTTCTGGTCGACGTACTGGATGGCCCGCATCAGGGCAGTTACCACGGTGCGGCCTCGATTGGAGTTCGACCAATGTTTCAGGGTGAAGTGCCCAATGTCGAAACCTTCCTTTTCGACTTTTCCGGCGATCTTTATGGCGCAACCCTGTCTGTCGGCCTGATCGATTTCCTGCGCCCAGAACTTACCTTTGATGGGCTGGACGGGCTGATTGCCCAGATGGATGCAGATTGCGAAAAAGCCCGCGGCATTCTGGCCGCCTTATGAGCACGGATCCGATCGAGCGCACCGGCCTGCCCGCCCGTTTTTGGGAACGCAAACCTCTGCGGAAGATGAACCAGCGCGAATGGGAAGCGTTGTGTGATGGCTGCGGCAAGTGCTGCCTGAACAAGCTGGAAGACGAAGACACCGGCGAGGTTGCACTGACCTGTGTCGCCTGCCGGCTGCTGGACGATGAAAGCTGCCGCTGTACGCAATACGATATCCGGCACCAGTTCGTGCCCGAATGTATTGTGATGACCCCCGACAACATAGACGAACATGCCTATTGGCTGCCGCAAACCTGCGCCTATCGCCTGTTGTGGGAAGGCAAGCCCCTTTACGACTGGCATCCTTTGATATCTGGTACGCCCGACAGCGTGCACGCGGCAGGCATGTCGGTTCAGGGACGTACAGTGTCCGAGTTCGAAACCCCCATGGAAGAGTGGGAAGACTATATTATTGAGGAAGCATCCTGATGTATTTCGCCTCTGACAATTCCGGCCCGGTACACCCTCAGGTCATGGCAAAACTGGCCGAGGCCAATCAGGGCTATCAGATGGCCTATGGTGCTGACGCGCTGATGAACGAGGTGCGCGACCGCATTCGCAGCATTTTCGAAGCACCGGGCGCTGCTGTGTATCTTGTGGCCACCGGGACCGCGGCGAACTCTCTGGCTCTTGCGACGCTGTCGAACCCGTGGGAGTCGGTCTTCTGCTCTCCGGTTGCCCATATCCACGAGGATGAGTGCAACGCGCCTGAATTTTACAGCGGTGCCAAGCTGACCCTTGTGCCTGGCGGTGACAAGATGACACCCGAAGCATTACGCGGATCGATCCTGGGTGAAGAAACACGCGGTGTGCATGGACCGCAACGCGGGCCTGTGTCGATCACTCAGGTCACTGAGCGCGGATCAGTCTATTCGTTGGAGGAACTGCAGGCACTGTGCGGGGTGGCAAAGGAATACGGCCTTCCGGTGCATCTGGACGGTGCGCGTTTTACCAATGCGCTGGTCGCGTTGAATTGCTCCCCGGCTGAGATGACCTGGAAATCGGGCGTGGATGCTGTCAGCTTTGGCGGCACAAAAAATGGCCTGATGGGGGTCGAAGCGGTTGTGTTTTTCGATGAAAGCAAGGCTTGGGAATTTGAACTGCGACGCAAGCGCGGGGCGCATCTGTTCTCGAAACACCGTTATCTGTCAGCGCAGATGGCCGCCTACCTTGAAGATGATCTGTGGTTGAAACTGGCGCGTCAGGCCAACGCCAACTGCGCCCGTCTTGCCGACGGGTTGCGCGCCAAGGGCGCTGAATTCCTGCATGAACCGCAAGCCAACATGGTCTTTGCCTCTTTCTCGCGCGCCAAGCACAAGCAACTGCATAACGCCGGTGCGATCTATCACCTTTGGGGGGATGAGCTGGAGGGTGAGGATGACGGTGAAAGCCTGGCGTGCCGGTTGGTCTGCGACTGGTCTATTGGAACATCCCAGATCGATCAGTTTCTCAATCTTCTGTAGGACTGGATTGCCAGAACGCTTGAAGCAGCGCCGCTGTTTCATGAGGGTGCGAAATGGGCAGCATGTGCCCTGCGCCCGGAACCACCGCATGGTGCGCTTGCGGCAGGCGATGCTCCAAACCCGCGCAGATGGCGGGGATTACGGGATGGGTTTCTGATCCGCTCAGGATCAGGGTCGGCATGGCGGCACGTTCCAGCGTCTCGGCTTTGAGCAAACCGGCCTGATCATCATAAAGCACCGAGTGCACGGCTGGAACGGCATGTATCCCACGCACCATATTAGCGCGCGTCCGTTCGGGTAAATCGGGCCATTTCGGGCTGATGCCAGTGCTCCACATCCGGTTGAACAAACGTGCGGCCAGAGCGTTTTCGCCCTCATTAAAGGCGCTGTTTATCGGCTCAATATCTTTCTCATGCTGATCGAACAAATCCGGCGCGTCCCGGTGTGCTATGGCAAAAAAGACGGGTTCGATCAATGTCAGGCTTCGGACGCGTTCGGGATGCTCCAAGGCCAGTCTCAGTGCAATAATCGCCCCAAAAGAATGGCCAACGACGTCCATCTGCCCCGTCAGTTCAGCCGCAGCGTTATTGGTGACGTGATCAAAGAAGTTCCCCTGCCCGTCCCAATCTCGACTGCGCCCATGAGACAACATATCTGGCGCGACCAAAGAGACTTTACCGTCCAACGCCTTGGCCAATCCCGACCACGCCCCGGAATGCGCAATGGTACAATGGAGGGCGAGCAATTTGCGCGCGCCCTCTCCCAACCGCCTGACGAAGACGGATTGTGGTGAGACAGCCGAAGCTGTCATCCCTTCGTCTCAGCCAGATGCTGGTCCAGATCATCCAGACTATCCTGTCCCCAGAACCGTTGCCCGTCCGGCGTGATGTAGAATGGTGCACCAAAGGCTCCTTGTTCCACGGCCTCTTCCAGATTGGCAGCGTAGGTTTCCGCCCCAACAAGCAACCCGCTATTTGCCAATTCCGGATCAAATCCTGCATTTGCCAGGCAATCGCGGATCACGTCATCCTGGGCCACGTCTTTCTCTTCGGCCCAGCAAGCGCGCAGGATCAATTGGCACAACTTGCCCACATCCCCTGAACCGTCCTTGGTCGCAGCGATAACCGCATATGAAGACGGCGCCATATTGGTTGGCCAATGCGCCGGTTTCAGATTAAATTCCACCCCGAGACGTTTGGCTTGACGCAGCAAGTCCTGTGCACGGTATTCAATGCGCGAGGTGTGGCGGTCTTTCGGCGGGGTGCCCCCTGTGCGCGAAAATAAGGCCATGATGTCCAGTGGTTTGTAGTTGATAGTCGCACCATGTTTCGCCGCGATCTCTTCCAGCCGGTTTCCGGCCAGATAGGTGTAGGGCGAAATTGTCGCAAAATAGTAGTCAATCTGGGTCATGTTCACTTTCTCCGCTGCGTTGCCTTTGCGGGACGTTAGACCCGTGCTAAGCGGTGTCAACATCACGAATCTGTCACATTGCCAAAGCTGCCCGGGGACCTCAGCCGATGCCGACACTCCACGAACCCAAGCTTATCGCTGGGAACGCCAATCTTCCGCTTGCCGAATCCATTGCCCGCCGCATGAGCCTGTATCGCGGCGTCGACCAGGGTCTGGTCGATGCGCGGGTCGAGCGGTTCAATGACGGCGAGATCTTTGTCGAAGTGTTCGAAAACGTCCGGGGCGAGGATATGTTCATCGTCCAGCCAACGTCGAACCCGGCGAATGACAACCTGATGGAACTGCTGATCATCGCCGATGCGTTGCGCCGTTCGTCAGCGCAGCGGATCACTGCTGTAATTCCCTATTTCGGCTATGCCCGCCAGGACCGCCGCACCAAGGCCCGCACACCAATCAGCGCCAAACTGGTGGCGAACATGCTAACCGGTGCTGGTATTGAACGTGTTCTGACCATGGACCTGCACGCCGCGCAGATTCAGGGCTTTTTCGATATCCCGGTGGACAACCTCTATGCCTCGCCAATCTTCGCGCTGGATGTGAAACATCAGTTCAAGGACAACTTGGACGAGATCATGGTTGTTTCGCCAGACGTGGGCGGCGTAGCCCGTGCTCGTGAGCTGGCCAAGCGGATCAGTGCACCGCTGTCGATTGTCGACAAGCGCCGCGAAAAAGCGGGTGAAGTGGCCGAAATGACGGTGATCGGTGACGTGAAAGACAAGATCTGCCTGATTGTGGACGACATGTGTGATACCGCTGGCACACTCTGCAAGGCGGCACAGGTCCTACTGGATAACGGCGCGAAAGAGGTTCACTCCTACATCACGCATGGCGTCATGAGCGGCCCTGCGGTTGAACGCGTCACCAATTCAGTGATGAAATCGCTGGTTCTGACGGACACGATTCAACCTACCAAAGAAGTTGCCAAAGCCAAGAACATTCGCATCGTACCAACCGCGCCGATCTTCACCCAAGCGATCCTGAACATCTGGAACGGCACCAGCGTGTCTTCGCTGTTCGAAGACAAGACACTGACGCCGATCTACGAATCCATGTACCAGATGGATTGAGCTCTAGGGGGCGGCCAAACAAGCCGCCCTTTTGCTTTTTGAAACACTGATCTGCTCTGCCTTGCTTTCGCTGGCATGAGCTTGGATACGCGAAAGAGGAAAGTGACCTCCGATGTCCGCAAACAAACGCATTGTTCTGTCCAGTGATCACGCCGCGATCGATCTGCGTCAGGCCGTGGCGAAACACATCGCCCAACAAGGCTGGGAGGTGGTCGATATCGGCCCGGCAACACCTGAAAGCACCCACTACCCCAAGCATGGGAAAGCCGCAGCCCAGGCTGTTGCATCCGGTGATTGCGGTTTGGGCATCATCCTTTGTGGTACCGGTCAGGGTATCATGATGGCGGCAAACAAAGTGCCGGGCATTCGCTGCGGCGTTTGTTCAGACGCCTTTTCGGCCCGGATGATCCGCCAGCACAACAACGCCAACATGCTGTCCATCGGGGCGCGCGTTGTGGGCGAAGGTCAGGCGCTGGACATCGTGGATGCGTTTTTGGGGGCCGAATTCGAAGGCGGCCGCCACGCCACACGTGTGGATATGATCGAAGCACAGGGCGACTGACGACCGCGCTTCCTTAAAGCGCGATGGTCTGAACCCGGATCAGGAGATATTCCAGTCATCCGGGTGCGCGACCTCTCCAATCGCGGTCCAACTTGCCCGGATGCGGGCAATACGCGTGTCGGACCATGTGCGAAACACTGCTTCGAACCCTTCGGTGGTAATGTTTTCAGCCTGCACTTCAGCACGCAGCGCTGACGACGTGTCGACATCCCAAAGCGAAATTCCGATCTGAACAATTGGCGGGGTCCGAAACGGTTCTTTGAACTGAATGGGCGTGCGACGCTCGCGAGGGCCCTGCCCCGTCCACATCTCACCGCCTTCGGCAAATTCCGAAAACAGTACATCTTCGCCCTGATCAATGCCAATTGGATGGGTTAGGAACTTTTTCATTTTGTCATCATTATTCTTGAATTCCCGCAAGTTATCCCGGCAATTCGGCAAAAGCACGACAAAAAAACGGCCCCGCAAATGCGAGGCCGTTCAAATCTTTGACTATAGAGCCGATTACAGGCTCATATGCGTCCCAAGCGCTTCCATATCGGCCAGAAGCTTGGCGGCATCGTCGACGATGGTCTGATCATCGCCACCCTTGGCCGCCTCATGCGAGGCGCGGGCGTCTTCGATCATCTCGTCCAGATGCGCGCGGGTCACTTCTGACACCGGAATGGCCTTTTCGGCCAGAACCGAAAGGCTGTCGCCGTTGATCTGGGCAAACCCGCCGGTGACCAGGTATTCGCTGGACCCTTCGGGTGCCTCAACCTTCAGCAGACCGGGGCGCAGCGTGGTGATGGTAGGGGCATGATCGGGCATCGCCGTCATGTCCCCGTCCGCGCCGGGAATCTGGACCGCCGTCGCGCTGAGCGAAGCAAGGCTCCGCTCGGGGCTGACGAGGTCGAATTGCATCGTGTTTGCCATCAGGGATACTCCTTAGGCGGCTTCTGCGGCCATCTTCTCGGCTTTGGCGATCACTTCTTCGATACCGCCAACCATCAGGAAGGCCGCTTCGGGCAGGTGATCGTATTCGCCAGCAACAACCGCTTTGAACGACGCGATGGTGACATCCAGAGGAACCTGAACGCCGGGCGAACCGGTGAAGACTTCGGCCACGTCGAAAGGCTGCGACAGGAAGCGTTCGATCTTACGGGCACGGGCCACGGTCAGTTTGTCTTCTTCCGACAGTTCGTCCATGCCGAGGATGGCGATGATGTCCTGCAGCGACTTGTAGCGCTGGAGGATCTGCTGAACGTCGGTCGCAACCGCGTAGTGCTCTTCACCAACGATGGCCGGGTCGAGAAGACGCGAGGTCGAGTCGAGCGGGTCAACCGCAGGGTAAATACCCTTTTCCGAGATCGCACGGTTCAGAACGGTGGTCGCGTCCAAGTGAGCGAACGAGGTTGCTGGCGCAGGGTCGGTAAGGTCGTCCGCAGGCACGTAGATCGCCTGCACCGAGGTGATCGAGCCCGATTTGGTCGAGGTGATGCGTTCCTGCAGCGCGCCCATGTCGGTCGCCAATGTCGGCTGGTAGCCCACCGCCGAAGGAATACGACCCAGCAGAGCCGAAACCTCGGAACCCGCCTGTGTGAAGCGGAAAATGTTGTCGACGAAGAACAAAACGTCGGTACCGGACTGGTCACGGAACTGCTCGGCCAGGGTCAGACCGGTCAGAGCAACACGTGCACGCGCACCCGGAGGTTCGTTCATCTGACCGTATACCAGGGCCACTTGGCTTTCCGACAGGTTGTCCGGCTTGATAACGTTCGATTCGATCATCTCGTGATACAGGTCGTTCCCTTCACGGGTCCGTTCACCAACACCCGCGAACACCGAGAAGCCCGAGTGCACTTTTGCGATGTTGTTGATCAGTTCCATGATCAGAACGGTTTTACCAACGCCGGCGCCGCCGAACAGGCCGATCTTACCGCCTTTGGCGTATGGGGCCAGCAAGTCAACAACCTTGATGCCGGTCACCAGAACTTCCGATTCAGTCGACTGTTCGTCGAAGGTCGGTGCAGGCTGGTGGATCGCGCGGGCCTCAGATGCTTCAACCGGGCCCTTCTCGTCGATCGGCTCGCCGACAACGTTCAGGATACGGCCCAGGGTGGCGTTACCAACCGGAACCGAGATCGGCGCGCCGGTGTCGGTTACTTCCTCGCCGCGGACCAGACCTTCGGTCGCGTCCATCGCGATGGTACGTACGGTGTTTTCACCCAGGTGCTGAGCAACTTCCAACACCAGGCGCTTGCCGTTGTTGGTGGTTTCCAGCGCGTTCAGAATTTCAGGCAGCGCGTCATCGAACTGCACGTCGACGACGGCCCCGATGATCTGTGTGACTTTGCCTTTTGCATTCGCCATGTTTCGTCTCCGGTTTTCTTACAGCGCTTCGGCGCCGGAAATAATTTCAATCAGCTCGTTGGTGATCACGGCCTGACGCGAGCGGTTGAACTGGATCGTCAGCTTGTCGATCATCTCACCCGCGTTGCGTGTCGCGTTGTCCATCGCGGACATCCGTGCACCCTGTTCAGACGCTCCGTTTTCGAGCAGAGCCGAGAAGATCGCGGTCGCAACCCCCTTGGGCAGCAAGTCGGCCAGGATGGCCTCTTCGCTGGGCTCGTAGTCGAAAATTGCACCGCTGTCGTCACCCGCCGCTTCGTCTTCGAACGACGCGGGAATGACTTGCTGTGCCGTCGGGATCTGGGTCACAACGTTGACGAACTTCGAGTAGAAGATCGTGGCAACGTCGAACTCACCCCCGTCGAAACGAGACAGGATCTCCTTCGCGATGTCTTGCGCGTTGGAATAACCCAGACGCTTGACCTCGCTCAGATCCACATGTCCGACGAACAGATCGCCCAAGTCACGCTTGAGCGCGTCGCGGCCTTTTTTGCCGACGGTCAGAACTTTGACCGTCTTGCCTTTGCCGCGCAGCTCTTCCGCTTTGGCGCGGGCAAGCTTGGCGATGTTCGCGTTGAAGCCGCCACACAGGCCGCGTTCAGCTGTCATCACAACCAGCAGATGGACATCATCACTGCCCGTACCACGGAGCAGCTTGGGGGCGCTGTCGCTGCCCCCGACCGAAGCCGCCAGCCCCGCCATCACGGCATTGAACCGTTCGGCATAGGGGCGCGAGGCTTCGGCAGATTCCTGGGCGCGGCGCAGTTTTGCAGCCGCGACCATCTGCATGGCCTTAGTGATCTTGCGGGTCGATTTGACCGACTCGATCCTGTTTTTAAGGTCCTTCAGACTAGGCATCGGAACCTCCTATCAAGCGAAGGTTGCGGCGTATTCGTCGATCGCTGCCTTGATCTTGTCGGACGCATCACCTTTGATCTTCGGATCTTCGTCGGTGAGCCACTTCAGCAGGTCCGCATGTTTGCCACGCAGGTGTGCCAGAAGACCGGCTTCATAGCGGCCAACATCCGAGACTTCGATCTTGTCGAGGTAACCGTTGGTACCTGCGAAGATGACGCAGACGATTTCCGCGTTGGTCAGCGGCGAGTACTGGGGCTGTTTCATCAGCTCGGTCAGACGCGCACCACGGTTCAGCAGCTGCTGAGTTGCGGCGTCGAGGTCCGAACCAAACTGGGCAAAGGCCGCCATTTCGCGGTACTGAGCCAGTTCCAGCTTAACCGGGCCAGCAACCGATTTCATCGCGTTGGTCTGGGCCGACGAACCCACACGAGAAACCGACAGACCGGTGTTCACAGCAGGACGGATGCCCTGATAGAACAGTTCGGTTTCAAGGAAGATCTGACCGTCGGTGATCGAGATCACGTTGGTCGGAATAAACGCCGAAACGTCACCACCCTGAGTTTCGATAACCGGCAGAGCAGTCAGCGAGCCTGCGCCGAAATCTTCGTTCAGCTTCGCCGAACGTTCCAGCAGGCGCGAGTGGAGGTAGAAAACGTCACCCGGATACGCTTCACGTCCGGGCGGACGACGCAGCAGCAGGGACATCTGACGATAGGACACAGCCTGCTTCGACAGGTCATCATAGATGATCAGCGCGTGGCGGCCGTTGTCACGGAAGTATTCAGCCATCGCGGTCGCGGCGTAAGGTGCCAGGAACTGCATCGGTGCCGGGTCGGACGCGGTCGCGGCCACAACGATCGAATATTCAATCGCGCCGGACTCTTCCAGTTTCTTCACCAGCTGCGCAACGGTCGAACGCTTCTGACCAATCGCGACATAAACGCAGTACAGTTTCTTCGACTCGTCGTCGCCTGCTGCGTCGTTGTAAACTTTCTGGTTCAGGATGGTGTCCAGAGCAACGGCGGTTTTACCAGTCTGACGGTCACCAATGATCAGTTCCCGCTGGCCACGGCCAATCGGGATCATCGCGTCAACTGATTTCAGACCGGTTGCCATCGGCTCGTGCACCGATTTACGCGGGATGATGCCGGGGGCTTTGACGTCTGCAACGCCACGCTTGGACGCGTTGATCGGACCTTTTCCGTCCAGCGGGTTGCCCAGACCGTCAACAACGCGACCCAGCAGCTCGTCACCAATCGGAACGTCCACGATCGAGTTGGTGCGCTTAACAGTGTCACCTTCTTTGATGTCACGGTCAGAACCGAAGATAACGACACCAACGTTGTCGCTTTCCAGGTTCAGGGCCATGCCCATGATGCCACCGGGGAATTCGACCATCTCACCCGCTTGCACGTTGTCCAGGCCGTATACACGGGCAATCCCGTCACCGACGCTCAGCACGCGGCCGATTTCGGCCACTTCGGCTTCCTGACCAAAATTCTTGATCTGGTCCTTCAGGATTGCAGAAATCTCTGCAGCTTGGATTCCCATTTATCCGACCTCTTTCATTGCATTCTGTAGGGAGTTCAGCTTCGAACGGATCGAGCTATCGATCATCTTCGAGCCCACTTTAACGACAAGACCGCCGATGAGGCTTTCATCCACGGTCGCATTGATAGTCACGGTCTTGCCCACACGCTCGGACAGCGTCTTGGACAGTTTTTCCAGTTGTGTTTTGGTCAGCGCCTTGGCCGAGGCAACATCGGCCGTCACTTCGCCACGCTCGTCAGCCAGCATGTCGCGCAGAACCTGAACCAGCTGCGGCACAACAAACAGGCGGCGCTTCTGCGCCATCAGGCCCAGCGTATTCCGCAGAATCGCGTTCAGACCCATTTTGTCGGCAATAGCGATGATTGCACCTTCCTGCTCGGCGCGGGAAACCAGCGGCGAGGCGATCAGGTCGCGCAACTCTGCGCTGTCGCCCAGTGCTGCTGCAAGATCATTGATGCCAGATTCCAGACCTGCGAGGTCTTTGTTCTCTTTTGCGATCTCGAAGATCGCCGTAGCATAGCGCTCGGCAATGCCCGTGGAAATCGAAGCTGGTTCGGACACGTCCACCCTTCCGATATTTGAGGCCCCGAATTCGCGTGCGGCAGCTACCCGGGGGCGTGAAGAAACCCCGTCCATAAAGGGCGGGGATCAAAATCACCGGGGATGTAGCAGAGGTGTTCGAACCAAGCAATACGCTATAGCGGTAACATATTTATCCACAAAACGTTACTTTTCATGCACTTAGCTCAAGTGCGACCGTTTGAACCCGTTGGCTCAGTTGAAAAATGTTACGAATATGCAGGTTTTTGCGATTCCTGTGACTTTTTTCCCGCATTATTGCCGCGTCGGAAAGCCCGTGATTGTCACGCAGGCTTCAACAAGCCGTCCAGTGCCTTAATCGGCTTTTTGACTGCATCTTTGGTCACGCTTCCGCTGGGGGGGCGTATGTGCTTGCTGACCTCAACCATCAGCACACCGCCTGCCATCACAGTGGGAATTCTTTGTCCGGTTTTTTCGATCAAACTTCCGGATTTCAGCCAAAAGCGGCGGAACGAAGGTGGCCGGTACAACGCCGAACAGTGCGCCTCGGGCAGAAAGTGATGCGCCTTAAGCTGGTTTTCCAGCTGCGTGGCTGTGTAAGGACGCCCAAAGCCAAACGGCGTTTTGTCAGTGCGTGACCACAGACCACCCCGGTTGGGAACGATGAACACGGCCCGACCTCCGGGTCCCAAAACACGCCAACATTCATCCAGCAACTGGTTCGGCCTCTCTGACGTTTCCAGCCCATGCATCACAACAAGCTTGTCCACATGGCCGGTTTCAACTGGCCAAAGCGTTTCTTCGGTCAGAACAGAGACATTCGGCATCCCCGCAGGCCAGGGCATTACGCCCTGAGGTCCAGGCATCAGCCCAATGACGCGGCGCGCATCTGCCAGGTACGGGCGCAACAACGGCACAGCAAAGCCGAATCCGGCCACTGTCTGCCCCTTGGCTTCGGGCCAAAGTTCAATCAGGCGCCCGCGAATGGCCGCCTGCGCTGCACGCCCCAGCGTGCTGCGGTAGTAAAAGTTCCTCAGATCCTGCACATCAAGATGCATTGCGGACATCCGGTCAATCGGCTTAGCTGGGCGCAGTCTAGCAATGAAAGGGCAAAAAGCCATGCCTCTTGAGATCGTTACAATCCCATGCCTGAGCGACAATTACGCCTTTCTGGCCCACGACGCCGCAAGTGGCCAAACCGCGCTAATTGACGCCCCCGAGGCCGCACCGATTTTAAAGGCGCTGGAGGCGCGTGGATGGACCTTATCTCATGTGCTGCTGACCCATCATCACTGGGATCACGTCGATGGGCTGGCAGGCATTCTGGAAAAACACCCTGCACAGGTTATAGGAGCCGCGGCGGATGCCCATCGCTTACCACCACTGGATCTACAGATGACCGAGGGCGACAGCTTTGAAATCGGAGGGGAACCAGTTCAGGTTCTGGATGTATCCGGCCACACTGTGGGGCATGTCGCATACTACATGCCTCAAAGTGCCGCGGTATTCACCGCCGACAGTCTCATGGCGCTGGGCTGTGGGCGTCTGTTCGAGGGAACACCGGAGCAGATGTGGGATTCTTTGAGCAAACTGGCCGCCCTGCCCGATGACACGCTGGTATGTTCGGGGCACGAATATACACAATCCAACGCCAAATTCGCCATTGCCGTCGATCCTGAAAACCCTGACCTAAAGGCGCGCATCGCTGACATTGACCGGGCGCGAGCAGCCGGAGAGGCCACGGTTCCGTCGATTCTGGCATTGGAAAAGGCCACAAACCCGTTCCTGAGGGCGGCTGACCCAGCGATTCAAGCCCATTTAGGCATGACAGGCGCGAGGCCCGAGGCCGTATTTGCGGAGATCCGGGGTAGAAAAGACCGGTTCTGATGCCTATTTGACCCTCTTCACGGCCACGGTCACAACAAATGTGACTGTCAAGTGAAAGAAAACCCTTGAAGCCGGACGCCGATCAACCAAACTCTAATAGTATGAGGACATGGTTGGGATGGGGTTCCGGCCGCAAGCCCGCCCCCTTCTGACCCAAGACAGAGGAGCACCCGCGTGCCTTCATTCTCGAGCACACTGGAACAAGCCATCCACGCGGCCTTGGCGGCTGCGAATGAACGGCGTCATGAATTTGCAACGCTAGAGCATCTGCTGCTGGCGCTTCTGGAAGAACCCGATGCGGTGCGCGTCATGAAAGCGTGCAGCGTCGATCTGAACGATTTGCGCAGCACTCTGGTGGAATTCATTGACGAGGATCTTTCGAATCTAGTCACGGATATCGACGGATCAGAAGCCGTTCCAACGGCCGCGTTCCAACGCGTGATTCAACGCGCTGCGATCCATGTACAAAGCTCGGGCCGGACCGAAGTGACCGGCGCCAACGTACTGGTCGCCATTTTCGCCGAACGCGAAAGCAATGCCGCCTATTTCCTGCAAGAACAGGACATGACCCGCTACGACGCGGTCAATTTCATCGCCCATGGCGTGGCCAAGGACCCTGCTTATGGCGAAAGCCGCTCGGTTTCGGGCGCAGATCAGGTGGAAGAAGACGCTCAGACAACATCTGGCGAGGCCGAGCAGAAAGAAAGCGCGCTTGGGAAATACTGCGTCGACCTGAACGCGAAATCCCGCGCAGGGGACGTTGATCCGCTGATCGGACGCTCGGCAGAGGTAGAACGCTGTATCCAAGTGCTGTGCCGCCGCCGCAAGAACAACCCTCTGTTGGTTGGCGATCCGGGCGTGGGTAAAACCGCCATCGCCGAAGGTCTTGCGCACAAAATCGTGGCAGGAGAGGCACCTGATGTTCTTGCCAACACCACGATCTACTCACTGGACATGGGCGCGCTGCTGGCCGGAACCCGCTATCGCGGTGATTTCGAAGAACGGTTAAAGGCCGTTGTCACCGAGCTGGAAGATCATCCCGACGCGGTTCTGTTCATTGACGAGATCCACACCGTGATTGGTGCAGGTGCAACATCAGGCGGGGCGATGGATGCCTCGAACCTGCTGAAGCCTGCGCTTCAGGGTGGCAAGCTGCGCACCATGGGATCGACTACGTACAAGGAATTCCGTCAACACTTCGAAAAAGACCGCGCGCTGAGCCGACGGTTCCAGAAGATCGACGTGAATGAGCCTTCGGTGGAAGACAGCGTGAAAATCCTGCGGGGTCTGAAGCCTTATTTTGAAGAGCATCACGCGATCAAATACACCGCTGACGCAATCAAAACCGCGGTGGAATTGTCGGCGCGTTACATCAATGACCGCAAGCTGCCGGACAAGGCGATCGACGTGATCGATGAAGCCGGTGCCGCACAACATCTGCTGGCGGAAAGTAAACGTCGCAAGACCATTGGCGTGAAAGAGATCGAGGCCGTTGTTGCCAAAATCGCCCGTATCCCGCCAAAGAACGTCACCAAAGACGATGCTGAAGTGTTGAAGGACCTAGAAGCTTCGCTGAAGCGCGTGGTCTTTGGTCAGGATTTGGCCATCGAGGCCTTGTCCAGCGCGATCAAACTGGCTCGTGCCGGTTTGCGCGAACCTGAGAAACCCATCGGCAACTACCTGTTCGCGGGTCCGACCGGTGTGGGTAAGACCGAGGTTGCGAAGCAGCTGGCGGATACGCTGGGTGTTGAACTGCTGCGCTTTGACATGTCGGAATACATGGAGAAACACGCAGTCAGCCGCTTGATTGGTGCACCTCCGGGCTATGTCGGGTTCGATCAGGGTGGTCTTCTGACCGACGGTGTCGACCAGCATCCACATTGTGTATTGCTGCTGGATGAGATCGAGAAAGCACACCCGGATGTATTCAACATCCTGTTGCAAGTCATGGACCATGGCGAGCTGACGGATCACAACGGACGCACGGTGAACTTCCGCAACGTGGTGCTGATCATGACCTCGAACGCGGGCGCGCAGGAACAGGCCAAGGCAGCCATCGGTTTTGGTCGCGACCGTCGCGAAGGCGAAGACACCGCAGCGATCGAACGCATGTTCACGCCGGAATTCCGCAACCGTCTGGATGCAGTGATCTCGTTCGCACCGCTGCCGAAAGAGGTCATCTTGCAAGTGGTCGAGAAGTTCGTCTTGCAGCTTGAGGCTCAATTGCTGGATCGCGGCGTGACTATTGATCTGACACCCAAAGCCGCCGAATGGCTGGCCGACAAAGGGTACGACGACAAGATGGGTGCGCGTCCGCTGGGCCGTGTCATTCAGGAACACATCAAGAAACCTCTGGCCGAAGAGCTGTTGTTTGGCAAGCTGGCCAAGGGTGGCGTGGTTCGTGTCTCGGTCAAAAAGGGCGATCTGGATCTGGAGATTCTGGGACCGGATCAGCCGCGCATCCCCGGTGACAAGCCTCCGCTGCTGACGGCAGATTGACCCGAAAACAAAGTGTTTAAAAAGCCCGGCGATCCAAATCGTCGGGCTTTTTTCTGTTTGTTCCCTTAAAGTTCGACGGAACTTCGGTCTTGCTGCGTGAAACTCTCAATAACGAACGCAAAATGCAGGGTTTGGTTCATGAACAAGATTTCAGTTTTTTGGGGCGCTGCCTTTGCGCTGTCTGCAGTAGCGGCAATTGCAACAGCACAACACAGGTTCCGCTATCACGACGAGACGGCAACTGAACCTCTCCGATTGGTATCTGCAACTGTTGATCCCGGGGAAAACATTGCCTCGGTGAAAGAGAAAGGCGGCAAGATCAAAGTGACAGGCAACGGAATTCCTGATCATCTGGTTGGCCAGTTTCCGAACCGGGGCAATCCACACCAAATTGAAACGCAGAAGGTCAAGCTCAAGCTTCCGGCGAACCCTACTGCCAATGGAACCTTCACGCCCCTGCGCATGGGGTGGAATTTTGGCGTCTCTCTCAACGGGGTCGTGTTCGACCCACTGGCTGCCGAGTTCTGGCATGGTGACCCGGGATCGGGCTGGTCCTACAACGCGTTGGGCGGTGCTATTGCGCTGGGTTTGGATGCAAATTACGCACATGTTCAGCCGAACGGAAAGTACCACTATCACGGTGTGCCGACCGGGCTGATCGAACTGTTGGGATGGTCCCCCTCAGATCATTCACCCCTGATAGGATATGCCGCTGATGGTTTTCCGATCTATGCGATGACTGGAAAAATCGATGGCAAAGTTACTGAAATGAAATCGTCCTATCGCCTGAAGTCCGGAAACAGGCCCGGAGGTTCCCAGCCAAACGGGCGATACGACGGCACGTTCAACGAAGACTATACCTATGTTCAGGGTCACGGCAATTTGGACCAATGCAACGGCGCTTTCACCGTGTCAGCCGAGTATCCCAGCGGAACCTATGCCTATTTCCTGACCGAGGATTATCCTGTGGTGCCTCGGTGTTTCATGGGCACACCGGATCAAAACTTTAAGTTTGGACGACAGTAACGCGAACTGTCGCATCCGTCACCGAATACGCGGGTGACTGTTTCGCACCGCCACAGGATATGGCACCGGCAGCGCTTTTGGTTTCCTGCCCCGCGCCGCAACGTAAGCAGACAGCACACTATAGGCGTAGTATAAGCCCATACCGCCCTGTGCCAGAGATGACAGGGTCGCAATACACAGGTCGCGGGCTTTGCGAAGCCGACCGGCTTTGGTGGGCGTAAAATACTCAAAATCGATGAAGCGAATTTGACGCCCGTCCCAGCACATATCCCGAAACGCCGGGCGCCCATGGGTCAGATCCATCGCATGCAGCCTTGCCAGCGCCTGACCAGCAGCACGACAGGCTCTGAGTTTTTCAGTTCTGGTAACTGATTTGTCAGCGCAAACCTTTGTCAAGCTGGCTCCGGCGTCTTGGACAGCGAAGTATCCTTTGCCTTCAGCCACGATTCTGGGGACCGGTGCACCGTAGTTCCACAGGAACCGGTGAGAAGATCGGTCTCTGTCGAAGGCTTGTTCGGGTTTGCCCTTCACCAGCCAGAGATGGGGCGCGAAGCGTTCGATGCGTTTCAGCCAAAATCTGTTTCCTTGTGGGGTTTGGCACAAGGCTACGCGCTGATAAGGGGCTCGCAGGGCGTTACGGACCGCTAAGTGTACATCTGTCGCCTTGTTTGTCACGCACAACTCCAATCAACCTATGGTTTGATATAGGGTTCATGCGCCATTTTTCATCGGCCAAAAGATGAAATCCCGTTAAGACAGGCCCGTCTAAGTCACGGATTGGCCGGATTACCGCTCGGTCAGTTTTAGTTCGATCCGGCGGTTCTGCGCGCGGGCTTCGGGTGTGTCAGCTGGATTGACCGGCTGAAACTCACCAAACCCATTGGCGGCCAAACGGTTTGGAGGGATGCCCAGCGCGTCGACCATGTAACGTACCACCGAAAGCGCACGACCCTGGCTGAGCTCCCAGTTGTCGCGGTATCGGCCACTGCCAGCAAGCGGGACGTTGTCGGTGTGGCCATCAACGCGGATCACCCAATTCAATCCGGTCGGAATCTCAGCCGCAACGCTGCGCAGGATGTTTGCGACTTTGGCAACTTCTTGCCGTCCTTCGGTGGACAGCACGGCCGAACCCGTCGGGAACAGAACTTCGGACGAGAAGACAAACCGATCGCCTTCGATCCTTACGCCTTCCTGATCTCCAAGGACATCCCGCAGACGACCGAAGAATTCCGAACGATAGCGTTGAAGGTCTTCTGCCTGCGCTGCCAGTTCTTCATTCTGACCGGCCAGTGCTTCGGCTTCGGCCTCAAGGCGCAGGCGTTCGGCTTCTTCCAACAGGCGGCGGCGGCGTTCTTCAGATGCGGCACGGGCCAGCGCCGCGTTGAGATCCTGCCCCAAAGTTTGGATCTGAATCTCTGCGGCCTCATTCCGCTCTTCAAAATCATCCAGCAGGGCCTGTAACGACCCCAACTGCCCGCGCAGGGCGGCGATTTGTTGGTTCAACAAGGCCGCCTCGCGCTGTGCCTCGGCCGAGATTTCTTTTTCATCAGACAATGTCGACTCGGCCAATGCCAGAAGAGCCTGACGTTGTTCAGCCAGAGTGCGTTGTTCGTCAGCATCAGCTTGCGCTTGCGTCTGCGCCTGCAACGCGGCTTCAAGCTGAGCCTTCAACGCGTCCGGATCCAGATCGCCGAACCTGCGCTGCAACTCGGCCTGCGCAGCTTGAGCGGCGGCCAGCAGGGTCAGTGTGTCTTCGGCCTCTTGGCGTTGCGCTTCCAATGCAAGGGTCATGGCTGTCAGCTCAGCATCCGCGTCTTGCAGCCGATTTCGCAACGCCTCAGCGGCGGCAGCTTCGGCCAGGCGGGCGGCTTCTTCATCACTCAATTGCTGTTCAAGCGCCGTGATTTGCGCTGAACGTTCCTCACCGCTTTGTTCCAGATCCGCGACCAAAGCTTCCAGCGCTTCGCGACGCGCAGCAGCCAGCCGGGCGGCTTCGGTCTGCGCATCAATTTCTTCACGGCTTTCGGCCAGAGCGAGGTTCAATGCCTCCTGCTCGGACAGCAATTGCTCGCGCTGCGTCTCAAGCGCCGCAATATTATCCAGCGCCTGTTCCTGTTCAGCCAGCAAAGCAGCAACCCGTGCTTCGAAATCGGTGATCCGCGTCTGAGCTTGGTCTAGCGCTGCGGCCTGCCGGTCGCGTTCGGTGGTCAGCGATGCGATCAGCGATTGCGCTTGGGCCAAATCGTCCTCGGCCTGCGACAAGGTTGTGTTGAGCGCCCCGAGGCGGGCCTGCAGACGGCTGTTCTCACGCTCTTCCAAACCCAGAGCACCAGCAAGCGCCGCAACTTCGTCGGCCAACGTGGTCAGTTCGTCTTCCTGACCCGAGATGGTTTCGCGCAGAACAAACTGGATCACCATGAAGATGGTCAGGACAAAGGTCAGCACCATCAACAGCCCCGTCATCGCATCCACGAATCCGGGCCAGACCGAGCCCTGGAACCGTTGACCGGTGCGGCGGGACAGGGCCATGGATTATTCTCCTTCCGGCGTGGTACGCACCGCACCGCGCGGCAGAGTCAGGGCCTTGACTAAAAGTTCGATGTCCTTGCGGAACTCGTTCATGCTTTCCTGTCGACCCGCTGAAATCTCTTCGAGAATCCGCAGCAATTGCACATCCATCGAACGCAAGCGCATCCGGCTTTCGGCATCGATGCCTTCACCTGCGCCGTGATCGCGCATGTGATCCAAAAGCGCATCCTGCCCAAGGGCTACGCGCTCCAAAGCCGAAGTGACACTTTCGCTATTGGCTTGGCGATTATTCATCTCACCGATCACATCAACCAGTTGCCCAAGCTTGGCGGACACCTGCGCCCTCTCGCTTTCCTGAGCGGAAAACAGATCCTGCAACGCGTCCATCTGTTCGGACATGGCATCCAGAACAGGTGTCAGCACGGCGATCTCGGCACCGCCTTCTTCGCCGCTGGCAAATCCAACGCGGGTGATCGATGACAACCATTCCTCAAGCTCGCGGTAAAATCGGTTTTGCCCATGACCCGCGAAGACTTCCAACAGACCAACGATCAAAGACCCGGCCAGACCCAGCAGCGACGATCCGAACGCCACGCCCATGCCCTGCAACTGCGCCTCAAGCCCGGTCATCAGTCGGTTGAAGACGGCCAGACCTTCTTCGCCCTCCTGCGGGTTCAGGCTGCGGATGGTGTCGACAATGGCTGGAACGGTCGTTGCCAACCCGAAGAACGTGCCCAAAAGACCCAAGTAGATCAGGACGTTGGTGATATAGCGGGTAATTTCCCGCTCTTCCTCGACCCGTTCAGCCACGGAATCCAGAATGGATCTGGTCGAAGTAGAACTGATCTGAGACCGGGCACCCCGTTCGCGCAGAAGTGACGCCAAGGGGGCCAGCAGTTGCGGTGTGCGGGCGTCTTCGCGTACCACGCCACCGACAAAAGCCTCGATCCAGCGGACGGACCCAATCAGCTGTGTCACTTGATAAAAACACGCAAAAACGCCGATCAGGAAGACCAGCAGGATGAATCCGTTCAGATACGGGTTGGCGAAGAATACCGGCAGCACGTAAGGCAGCGCCAGAAATACACCCAGCCCGGACAGGCCGATTGCCATCAACATCAACAAGATTTGTCGTGTTGGATGCGAGAAATGGGGTCTCGCGCCCTGATGTGCCTGCGCCATGCGCGTGGTTCCCGGTCTTTGCCTGCTCTGCGGCGAATCTAGCGAAATTCCGCGGGTGACGCCAAGAGTTTATGCGGTGATGCTGCGCACCCGTTGCGCCAACCACTCAAGATCGGGGTCGCGCAGACCGATCTCGGCCAGATGTTCGGCGGTATTGTACAAGTATTCGTCGTTGGGACCGCGCCCACCAATCGCGTGGGCGATAATCTGGGCCTGTTCCTCTAACGGCATCCCACCACAATACTGTACGTGGTCGGCATCGATCACATAGGTGACGGCATTGACGATGTCTCCGGTTTCCAGATGCACATCCAGCTTCCGCTCGACATAGGCCGACGAAATCAACTCTCGTTCGCGCAACTCGTGCAGGGTGCGGTCTTCGTGACCAGCCTCAACCGCCAGGGCCAGACCCGTGCAATTTGCGTTTGCCTGCTCGTCCAGCGCCAGCACCAGACCCGGATTTTCTTCGGTCCCGCGATGGTGGATGGAACTCATGCAGAAGGACCGGGCAAAACCGTGCAACGTTGCGCGTTCGCTGCGCGCCACCGGAAAGCCCGGATTCCACAGCAGCGATCCATATCCGAATACCCACATCGTCATTGCACTGGTCCTTGCCTGTTTCGGCCTATAAACATCAAATCCGAGGCAGGAAAAAGGGCCAAAGCTCATGCGTCGTCTATTACGAGTGTTCATCTTTATCGCCGTTCTGTGGAGCGCATATTGGTTCATTGCCGGATATGGGTTGCGCAATGCCATCACCGGTTGGTTTGATCAGCAGCAAGAGCTGGGCTGGCAAGCGGACTTCTCGGACGCTGCCACGGCGGGTTATCCGACCCACCACACGACACGGTTGAACAATCCAGCCCTTGCCGACCCAGTAACGGGCACCGCCTGGAGCGCAGATTGGGTTGAATTTGAAAGCCCCGCGATCTGGCCCGGACGTCAGATCCTGCGCTTTGCCGATACACCGCAGCGCCTGTCTTACTTTGACCAGACCGCAACGATCGAGGCAGACGCGCTGCAGGCGCACTTGCAATTGCGGCCCGGCGTTGCGCTGGTTTTGGAAAAAATGGCACTGACAGCAGGCCCCTGGTCCATCACCGAGAACGCGCAGGCGTTGGCCGCAGGCGGAACGCTGGAACTGCTGATGGAACAAACCGCAACGCCCGAGGCTTATAGCATGGTTGTTCGCGTGGATGGCTTCACGCCCGGTGATGACCTGCGCAACCTTATGGAAACCGCCACTTCGCTGCCGCAGTCCTTCGATACGCTGGAATTGGATATGGTGGCAGCATTCGACAAGCCCTGGGACCGGTCTGCGCTGGAACAGGGTCGTCCTCAGCCGGTCAGGATCGATCTAAAGCTCGCCGAGGCCAAGTGGGGTGGGCTCAGGTTGTTTGCGACCGGTGCACTGGATGTGGATGCGCAAGGAATCCCAACAGGAGAGATAGCGGTCAAAGCGGAAAATTGGCGGGACATGATCGCCATGGCAAATGCAGCGGGTGCCCTGCCGGATCAGGCCGTCGATCCGGTTACGCGCGCGCTCAACTTTATGGCTGGGCTAGGTGGGAACCCGAATGCACTGGACTTGCAGTTAAACTTCCGCGACGGGTTTGTGGCACTTGGGCCTTTGCCCTTGGGACCTGCCCCTCGCCTGATCCTGCGTTAGCGACAGTAAGGTCCGCTGCGGTAGCGGGCCGTGTCCAGATGGAAATGATCCCGGTGATAGCGATCTGAATTCGGCCCCAGAACGGTGCCAAACGGCCCGCATGCGCCGCGCCAGATTTTTTTGAGTTGTTTCTGCGAGGGGTTCTTGCGCCAACCGTTTAGAACGGTCACCACCTCTCCATCTGCCATTTTGAACCCAGATATATCGATCGCGCGCCCCTTGCCATGTTCAGATATCCGCGCGCCTTTTCGATTGTTACGCGTCCGACAGGCGTAATGGGCAGCCACTTGCAATTCGATCACAGGGCCACGACGTTTGAAGGTAGGCTTGACAGTTTTGTCGACCCATTTGTTCAGCGCTATCGCGGTGCCGCAGTCCATTGTCGAAGGACGGCTGAGCACGACGCCCGAGACCGACGTGATCTGCACCGCATCTTTAACGCCACAAGCTGAGCTCTTACTACCGACCCGACCCACGGGTTTGCCCTGAATGGCGATGTCGCCACAAACCGAGCTTTTCCGCAGCTTGCGCTTTTTGAACAGCACCTCTTGTTCCAGCCATTTGGGGCGCATCAAGGGTCTGAGCGGCACATCCGACGGGCGTATTGCGGCGGCTGTGACCTGCGGCGCGATCGGGCGAGGCATCGGCCGCACAGCGGGTTGAGAAGCGGCTGTCAATGCGGTCTGGTCCGACGCCGGGCGCGTCAAAGGCACAAGGGATTGTTCCAAAGGCGCAGCCTGTGACGTCATAGCCGCAGCGGCCAAAACCCCGATCAGAACGTGCCTCCAGCCTAGCTTCATGAACCCGCTTTCCCTCGTCCGAAGTCCGGAGCATCCGTGTCCTGCCCCGCATCGATGATGCCGCGACGAATAGCACGGGTGCGGGTGAAGTAGTCAAACAAATGCTCTCCGTCGCCGGTCCGGATGGCCCGTTGCAGCGCAAACAGCTCTTCGGTGAAGCGGCCCAGAATTTCCAGCGTCGCATCCTTGTTGGACAGGAAAACATCCCGCCACATGGTCGGGTCGGATGCTGCGATGCGGGTGAAGTCCCGGAAACCGGCAGCCGAATATTTAATGACTTCGCTGTCGGTTACGCGTCGCAGATCGTCCGCCACGCCAACCATTGTATAGGCAATCAGGTGCGGCGCATGAGAGGTCACGGCCAACACCAGATCATGGTGACCTGCATCCATTTCATCGACGTTTGACCCCATGCCTTCCCACAACGCACGTAGGCGGGCAATCGCCTCGGGGTCCGAGTTCTCGACCGGGACCAGCAGGCACCAGCGGTTGTCAAACAGTTCTGCAAAACCAGATTCCGGGCCGGAGTGTTCGGTCCCTGCCAACGGGTGTGCCGGGATAAAATGCACGGCTTCGGGGATGTGCGGCTGCACAGCGTCGATCACGTGGCGCTTGACCGATCCGACATCCGATACTGTCGCGCCGGGTTTCAAAACGGGTGCAATCTCTTCTGCGACAGCCTCCATCGCCCCGACCGGGACACAGAGTACAACCAGATCGGCGCCCTCAACGGCTTCTTGCACGGTATCGCACACGCGGTCGCAAAGTCCGATCCTGCGCGCAGTGTCTCGCGTGGCCTCGGACCGGGCATAGCCTGTGACTTCACCGGCCAGCCCTGCCCTTTTGATGGCCCAGAACATGGACGAAGCAATCAGGCCCAGCCCGATCAGCGCAACACGGTCGTAAATCTGGCTCATGCTGCGCCCTTCTTAAATGCAGTGATCGCCGCAACCACTCGGCGGCAGGCTTCTTCGTCGCCGACGGTGATCCGCAAAGCGTTCGGAAGGTTGTAGCCCGCAACCCGGCGGACAATCAAACCTTGGGTTTTCAGGTACTCGTCGCAGGCTTCTGCCTCGTCCTGATCAGCAAACCGTGCAAGGATGAAATTAGTGCAGGACGGGTCAGAGGGCACGCCGATCTTGGCAAGTTCCTCTGCCAACCACACACGCAGACGCGCGTTCTCTGTCTGGCAAAAGGACAGAAACTCGACGTCGTTCACCGCAGCCTCTGCCGCTGCCAAAGCAGTGAGTGACAGGTTGAATGGCTGGCGCACCCGGTTCAGCACATCGATAATTGATTGGTGCGCATAGCCCCAGCCAACCCGCATTCCACCCAGCCCGTAAACTTTGGAAAAAGTCCGGGTCATGATGACATTCTCATAGGCGTCCACAAGCGATGCACCGCCGTCGAACCCATCCACAAACTCGGCATAGGCCCCGTCCAGAACCATCAGGCATGTGTCAGGCAGCCCCTGTGCAAGCCGTTCCAGTTCGTCATTCGAGATCATGTTCGAGGTCGGATTGCCCGGGTTGGT
Organism: Ruegeria sp. HKCCD4884; assembly: GCF_013110855.1. Taxonomy (NCBI): domain Bacteria; kingdom Pseudomonadati; phylum Pseudomonadota; class Alphaproteobacteria; order Rhodobacterales; family Roseobacteraceae; genus Ruegeria; species Ruegeria sp. HKCCD4884. The sequence goes on along the minus strand of NZ_WVRJ01000006.1, from coordinate 107,185 downwards.
AACAAACACGATCCGCGTCTGCCCTGTCACTGCCGACAAAATGGCATCCACATCCACCTTGCGGTCACGTTCGGCCACCATGACCGGCGTCGCGCCCGCCATCCGGGCGATGATTGGGTACATCGAGAACCCGTGCTCGGTATAAATCACCTCATCCCCTGGCCCCGCATAGGCCTGAGCGATGAATTGCAGCACCTCGTCACTGCCGACACCGCAGATGATCCGCGCCGGATCCAGCCCGTGGCGTGCACCGATGGCCGCGCGCAGGCTTGCATGATCCGTGCTTGGATAGCGGTGCAAAGTTGCGGCGCTGTCGCGTACCGCCTCAATCGCCTTGGGGCTTGGCCCGAACGGGTTTTCGTTCGAGCTCAGCTTGATCACGTGCTCCACCCCGGCCACATGCGACTGGCCGCCCTGATACAGCGCGATGTCCATAATACCGGGTTGTGGGGTGATCTTGGTCATTGAGAGGCTCCGTTGAATGGGCCTCTCATACCTGTCTCAACGGGTTGAGAAAAGCGGCAATTCCATCATGCGGCTTTGAAGCGCGCGGTCGCCGGGTCTGCATCATAATACGGCGCAAATTCCTCGGTCCGGCGGGACAAGTCATTGACGCTGTCGATGATAAACTGAACCGTTTCCTCGCTCATCAGATACGAGAAATTCAGCCGCACCCAGCCGGGCTTCTTCATCTCTTCCCCCGCAGACAAGGCCGCGTGCAACGCTTCTGAGGCTTTACGATCAATACCCAGCAAGCGATGCGCATAAGGTCCCGCGCAGGCGCAGCCACCACGGGCCTGAATACCATAGATGTCGCTGAGCATCCGGGTGAACAGCTGCTGATGAACCGGCTGTCCAGCTTTGTCGCAAACAAGGAACGAGAAGATCGGCAGGCGATGCGGGTTATCGACCCCAAGCAACGTAAGGTGCGGGTTGTCCTGCCAACCTTCCAGAGCCATCTGGTTGAACTGCGCCTCGCGCTCGGCAATTTCCTTTGTTCCAACAACATCCTTCACGATGAACGCCAGCGCTGCACGGATGTCTCCGATCACATTCGGCGTTCCGGCCTCTTCCCGCGTTGACAGATCGGCGCTGTAATCGTGGCGCCAGGGTGATACAAAACTGACGGTGCCGCCACCGGGCCAGCTTGGGCAATCGCGCTGCACAGCAGTTTGGTTTACGACCAAAACACCCGATGCGCCCGGACCACCCGGGAACTTGTGCGGCGACACCACGATCGCATCCTTGCGCGCATCTGCTGGCCCCATATCCATCGGCAGATACGGCCCACCGCCGGCATAGTCCCACACGGCCAAAGCCCCATGTGCCTTGAGCACGCGCGTTACGGGATCAGGGTCAGTTATGATGCCGGTCACGTTGGACGCCGCTGAGAATGACCCGATTAACAGATCGGCATCCGCATGAGCCTCAAGAGCAGATTCCAGCGCTTGTAAATCCACACCCCCACTTTCGTCTTCAGGGATTTCGATGACCTGCGCCTTGCTCTCGCGCCATGGCAGAATGTTTGAATGGTGTTCGTAAGGTCCGATTAAAACAACCGGCTGGTCAGCCTCTTCCACTCCCATCAAACTGACCAACCGGTTGAGCCCCGCCGTGGCACCGGACCCGGTGAAGATCACCGCGTCTTCTCCCCTCGCACCAACAAGGCGGGCTATCTCATTGCGCGCCTCGCGACGCAGACGTGTCATGTAAGAACCGCAGTAGGAGGCCTCGGTATGGCTGTTCGCGTAGAACGGCAACACATGCTGCGCGACATAGTCTTCGACCTGCCGCAAGGCACGGCCCGAAGCGACGTAATCCGCATAGACAAGCGGTACGTCCCCAAGCAGACCCGGGATCAGAACATTTTCTCCGATTAGTCCATCGCGCAGGTTGGAATTGTGAGTGGTCGAACAAAGATCCGCACGAAATTTGGACAGGGTCATGGCATGGGCTCCTAACTGCCCAACCAATGTGATTTATTCGCACCGGGGAAACTTCACCTATCTTTGCGTAGATTTCGAAAATTTTGTGTCATATGATCAATTATGACTTCAAAATTAGATCAAATTGACACGCGCATTCTGAAAGAACTGCAAAAGGACGCCACCCTATCCCAACGGGAATTGGCAGATCGCGTTGGTCTTTCTCAAAATGCCTGCTGGCGGCGATTGAAGGCCCTCAACGAAGATGGCGTCCTGATTGGGTCCACCGCTCGTATCGCACGCGAGAAACTGGGGTTGAGCCTTGTGGTCTTTGTCATGCTGCGCACACGGCATCATTCGGCCGAATGGCTTCAGGCGTTTCGCAGCCATGTTCTGACAATCCCAGAAGTCGTGGATTTTCACCGCATTGGCGGCGACTACGATTACCAGTTGAAAGTCGTCACTGAAGATATGGCGTCTTACGACAAGGTCTACCAACGCCTGATCGAAAAGGTCGAACTGGACAGTGTGACCTCGTATTTTGCGATGGAAGCGATCGCCGAAGGGCGACCGCTGCCGATCTAGACCTCAGGCCAGCCCGAGCATCGTTTTCATACCACCGATGAAGGTTGCATCGTCCAGCGCCTTACGGTTGTCGAGGTATTCGACCGCATCTTCGCCCGCGCGATACCGCAAGGTGTCAGTCCCATCGGTCACCGCTTCCCAGATCACGTCGGCCACAACGCTGGGTGGTGAGGTGCGCGATGCCATCTCTTCAGAGCCCCAGGTGCCGAACAGGGCCTGAACCACCGGCTGGTATTCCGTCATACTTTCATCATTAACGAAATCAAACGAGCGGCCGCCGAAATCTGTGGCGATCAGCCCGGGCTCGACAATCTTGACCTTGATGCCAGCCGCAGCGAGTTCGTAGTGCAGCGACTCTGACAGACCTTCGACTGCGAACTTCGTGCCGTGATACAGCGCCCCAAGCGGGAAGGTGATCTGACCGCCGATGGAAGAAATGTTCACGATGCAGCCAGACCCGTTTGCCCGCATATGCGGCAATACCGCTTTGGTTACGGCCAGCAGACCGATGACGTTGGTGTCGAATTGCCGACGAATGCGGTCCATCGGGAACGCCTCCAACGGCCCGTAGGCCCCATACCCTGCATTGTTCAGCAGAACATCGATCTGACCGAACCTCGCGATCCCGTCTGCAACGGCCGTTGTGATTGAGGCTTCGTCGGTTACGTCCAGACGCGTAACCAGAACGTTTTCCATTTGCGATAGCTCGGTTTCCTTTTCCGGGCTGCGCATGGTGGCAATGACGTTCCAACCTTGCTTATGAAACAGTTGAGCCGTGACTTTGCCGATACCAGACGACGCGCCGGTGATGAGGATGGTCTGTGCCATGATCTTTCTCCGAAGTGATTAGCCTGCCCGAGACATATGCTGTTCTTCCATTCCGCGCCTGCCAAATTCTCCGCATTACTTGCCTAATTCTCCAGCTTTTCGGAATTCTACTGGCCGCCAAGTTTTCCGCTAAGTATACTGAGCACATGAGACAGACCAACCTGAGTCAATCCGAACTGATCACGGAAATCTGCAATTTTGTGGCAAAAGAAGCAGAAGACGCGCCGTTTTACCCGACTGCGCTCGAAGGCTTTGCGCTTCTGCACGACGTTAAAACCAAGTCCATCGACGCGCAGGTTTATGAACCTATTGTCTGCCTTGTTCTACAAGGACGGAAAGAAACACGAATTGGCAATCGGCTTGTCCATTTCGGAGCCGGGGACTCCCTGATCGTCAGCCATTCAGTTCCCGTCATGGCAGCCGTCACTGAAGCCAGCCGTCAGGCACCCTATGTCGGCCTCGTTCTTTCACTCGATCTGTCCACCTTGCGCAGCCTATATGATGAGGTCGGATCCACCCCCGGAAAAATTGAAGCGGCGCATAGCCTGGCTGCATCCCAAGCCTCACCCGATTTGATCGACGCTATGACCCGCCTGTTTCGCGCCAGCCAGAGCCCAACAGAGGCAAAGGTTCTGGCCCCGATGATCAGCCGTGAGATCCATTACAGGTTGCTACAGGCCGATCACGGCGGAATGCTGCGGCAAATGCTATGGCGCGACAGTGCAGCCAGCCGGATCGCGCGGGTCATTGATGTTATCCAGACGGATTTCAAAACCTCACTGCCCGTGTCCGAGCTTGCGCAAATTGCCGGCATGAGCGTTTCCGCCTTTCACACGCATTTCAAAGAGGTGACTGCCAGATCACCACTGCAATACCAAAAAGAACTCAGATTGCTGGAGGCGCGCCGCCTGCTGTCGCATGGATCGTTCAGTGTATCTCAAGCAGCCTTTGACGTGGGATATGAAAGCCCGACCCAATTCAGCCGCGAGTACTCCCGCAAGTTCGGTGTTTCTCCACGGCAAGACCTTAAAGCGCAAAGCGCGGCATAAAAAAAGGCCGCGCAACTTGCGCGGCCTCGAAATTCTTGGTGTCGGCGAAGATTAGTTCTTCGCGTAGAATTCGACGACCAGGTTCGGTTCCATCATCACCGGATAAGGCACATCGCTCAGGCCCGGTGCGCGAACGAAAGTCGCGGTCATTTTCGAGTGGTCAGCGTCGATGTAATCGGGCACGTCACGCTCGGCCAGAGCAGCAGCTTCCAAAACGATGGCCAGTTGCTTGGACTTGTCACGCACTTCGATCACGTCGCCTTCTTTGACGCGGTAGCTGGGGATGTTAACCCGCTTACCGTTCACTTTGACGTGGCCGTGGTTCACGAACTGACGTGCAGCAAAAACGGTCGGAACGAACTTGGCGCGGTAGACAACGGCGTCCAGGCGGCGCTCCAGCAGACCGATCAGGTTTTCACCGGTGTCGCCTTTGACACGCTCGGCTTCGGCATAAATGCGGCGGAACTGCTTCTCGGTCAGGTCGCCATAGTAGCCTTTCAGCTTCTGTTTGGCGCGCAGCTGCAGACCGAAGTCCGACAGTTTGCCCTTGCGGCGCTGGCCGTGCTGGCCGGGGCCGTATTCACGACGGTTGATCGGGGATTTCGGACGACCCCAGATGTTTTCGCCCATCCGGCGGTCGATTTTGTACTTGGCAGACGTGCGTTTGGTCACGGCTGATCTCCTTCGTTTTGAACGAAGCCCTAAAGGGCCACTATGAAGGGCGTTGTCCTCTTGAGGTTTCCCCCATGACAGGCATCCCCTTGCGGGGGCCACCAACACCAATGAAGCCGCGCTTATATCCGCAGAGTTCACAGAGTCAATAAGCGAAATCAGAAAGGGATGTAGCTAAGTGCAAACGCATCAAAAGAGTGCGGCCCGTAACCGGCCAGCGGAAAGCCGGGTGGCGATTGGGCTTAGGTCTGCCGCGATGCGGCCTGACGTGGAAAGCTTACAACTGTCGAGTCATAAGTAGGCTGAGCAAATGTTGATGCGGCGAAGTCATTTACTTCGCTGACCCAAAATGCCTGATCCCGTGGCGGACATCCGTCGACAAACACAAATGTCGGGTCAATTTCGCCCTCTTGTACGACCAGATCCGCTCTGAACCGCTGTGCACCGTTGGTCAACACGACTGAGCCGCACACGTCTCCGGTAACATCACGAACAACGGCAAACCGATCCTTTGTCACAGATGTGATCGCACCTGCACTGCCGGATCGCTCAATTGCCTGCTCGACGTCATTCGTCAGGAAAACGGCCTGACCCCGCCAGGACCACGCTGCTCCAACGACCAGAAACGCCCAAGGCGGCGCTTCGAGCTCATCAAGCTCTGTCTGCTTCCATGAAATGGCTATTTGACCGTTTGCACCGGCTCTCATCTGCCCACTCGCACTTTTTACCACCCCAACACTAATCCAACGCTTATCAGCACAAATTTCGGCGGAAAAGAGACAGAATTGCAGCATTCACGAGAATGTTGCATATGTGAATCACAACCCTGTGAAGTGCACCCAAAGTTTTGCTGCAGCGTCAAAGGCTTCATGACAATTTCCCTTTGCAAGCCGAATTGCATAGATGTTTCCAGCAAGTATCCAATTGATACTCGAGCCCCCCGAAAAACGCTGATCCACGCGCGCGGCAAGCGACATCACAAAAACCGAAGCGACCTACAAGACTGCGCTGGAATGGCCTAAGACTATTCTAACGATGATCGTTTCGGAGAAGGTGCATGCGAAACTGGCTCAGGTATGCAACCATGGCCGCGCTGGCCTTTGCAACGCAACCCTCGGCCGCGGCATCCGGAATTGCGCTTGAATGGTCGGACCTTCCTGACCCCTCCGCGCAGGTGTTTGAAGACCCTTTTCGCGACCTCAGCGCCGAACAGATGGACGACCTACAGTTTGCCGTACGCTTACGGGTCAGGTTGCAACAGAATGCCGGCAGCGCCGAAGAACGCGCCAAATGGCAAGAGTTGCTGAACGAGACAGAAACCGCGCTGGCCCAAGATCAGATTGACGTCGACTGGATGCTGAACCAGCGCGAGGCTGTCATCCAGAGGCGCACAGTTGCGGGAACAGCCGGCAACCCATTGCATGATGGTCAAACCATCACACTGGACGGTTTTGCGATTCCCGCGCCACCAGATGCAGATGGTCATCCTGTCGCTTATCTGGTGCCCGAGCCAGGAATGTGTAGCCACAGGCCCCCGCCACCGCCAAACCAGATGATCCGCGTGCTGCTGAACGGCGACTGGGCACCGACCTACTACCATGAACCGGTACGTTTGACTGGGGTGCTGTCGATTGCACCCACAGAAGAGCAGATGGTGGTCGTGGATGGCCTGATGCCGATGCGCGCGACGTTTCTGCTGGAAGTTGATCAGGTCTATCCACTGGCCTCACCTGAAGAAAATCTGGAATGGAACCAAACCCTGATGGATCGTATCCGCGCGGCGGATCATCGTAAGACCGGAGGCTTGGGGTCAGTCGACTGATTAACGGTACAAGCCTTAAGGAAGCCCCTTTACCGCGCTTTTCTGTTTCGGTGTGAAATGCCCGCAACTTCGATAAAGAGAAACCGACAGGGTCCCGAACGAACCCTGCCGAATCGTCGTAGATCACTTCAAAGGTAAGCAGATCTCGGTCAGCAAATCCTCGGGCGCTGTATCGCGCGGATCGTTGAGGTAAATCTCGTAGCAAGGTTGATCCGCAGGTTCTTCACCAGACTCCGGCAGCCAATTGCCGAACAGGCTGTGATAGGCCGCCGCGATCCCTGAATATGGCCCTTTGTAGGTCAGCACAGCCGTCTTGCCGCCCGGAATCGATAGTTCGTCCAGGCCTTCAGGGGTGTTTTCACCCCGGAACTCAGCCCCTGCATAGCTGCGCAGCTGATCTTCTGGCACGTCATCGGGGCTATCAAAATACAACGCAAGCACAGGCCCAATCTGCGGCCATAGCTGACGGGATTCGCACATGGCCCCAAACGCTTCAAAGCTTTTGCCGATCTCGGAATAGGCCCCTTTATGCGGCAGCGCGACGACGCGGCGGGCGGGTTCAGTACGTGTGGTAACAGGATGCATCGGATATCCTCCGGTTTTGAAATCAGGATGAGCAGGCCGAAATTGACCCGCCTTGCGAAAGGCAGCGGGACTGCTGCCATAAGCCTCGGAAAAGGCGCGCGCAAAGGAACTTGGATTGGGATATCCGACAGATAACGCGATATCAGAAATCGCCCTATCTGACTGTACCAGCCATGTGGCGGCACGGTGCAGGCGCACCCGGCGCACCGCCTGTGCACAGGTTTCACCGGTCAGGGCGCGAAACACCCGGTGCCAGTGAAACCGTGACATCGCCGCCACGTCAGCAATCGCATCCAGCGACAAGTCCCCGGCGGGGTTGTCATGGATATACGCCAGTACGCGCAACACGCGGTCTTCATAGCTGGTGGGCATCCGTGTCGTTCCTTCTTGCTGCCAATCCGTAGTCGCATATCCCCAGCCCACAAATCTTGCTGAGTTGCATCCCGGCGAACGTCAGGTCATATAGCAAAGAACTTCCGCGTTGAGAGGCGTCATGACCCAGTATCTGGATTTCGAAAAACCGCTGGCCGAGATTGAAGGCAAAGCTGAAGAGCTGCGCGCGCTGGCCCGCGCAAACGAAGAAATGGACGTAGCTGAAGAAGCGGCCGCTTTGGACGCCAAAGCCTCCAAGCTGCTGGACGAGCTTTATGCCGATCTGACCCCCTGGCGGAAATGCCAGGTGGCGCGTCACCCGGAACGTCCGCATTGTAACGACTATGTGGATGCGTTGTTTACTGAATTCACGCCGCTGGCAGGTGACCGCAACTTTGCAGACGATCTGGCCGTGATTGGTGGCCTGGCACGATTCAACGATAAGCCGGTGATGGTGATTGGGCACGAAAAAGGCTCGGACACCAAATCGCGGATTGAGCGTAATTTCGGCATGGCCCGACCAGAAGGGTATCGCAAGGCCGTTCGCCTGATGGAGATGGCCGGACGTTTTGGACTGCCGGTCATCACCCTGATCGATACAGCCGGGGCCTACCCCGGCAAAGGGGCCGAGGAACGCGGCCAATCAGAAGCCATCGCGCGTTCAACAGAGATGTGTCTGAAGATTGGCGTGCCCTTGGTTTCTGTCATCATTGGTGAAGGTGGGTCAGGCGGCGCTGTGGCATTTGCGACGGCAAACCGCGTCGCGATGTTGGAACACTCGGTCTATTCGGTGATTTCGCCCGAAGGCTGCGCATCGATCTTGTGGAAAGACGCAGAAAAGATGCGCGAAGCGGCCGAAGCGCTGCGTCTGACCGCGCAGGACCTTTATAAGCTGGGCGTGTGCGACCGGATTATCACTGAGCCCAAAGGCGGCGCGCATCGCGACCGCCCGGCAGCCGTGGAAGCCGTACGCTCGGCCATCACCGCCATGCTGCAAGAGCTGGACGGCAAGGATGCAGCGGCCCTGATTCAGGACCGCCGTCAGAAATTCCTGGATATCGGTTCAAAAGGGCTGGCGGCGTAACCGTCAGCCGCCCAAGCGACGCAGCAAACTAACCGAGGGTTCACCCGTGACAGGCAAGCCATTTGCGCTTTGATAAACGCTGATGGCGGATGTGGTGTTCTTGCCGATCACCCCATCTGCGCCTTTGGTGTCATACCCGGCGGATGTCAGACGGCGTTGCAACTCTTTACGGTCTTCTAATGTCAGACCATTTGCGTCCGGCCCAAACGAGGCCTGAAACGGCGCGCCACCTGCGATCCTGTCGGCCAGATGGCCCACACCAATCGCGTAGCTGTCCGAGTTGTTATAGCGCTTGATCACTTGAAAATTGCGAAACAAGGCAATGCGCGGCCCCGGCGTCTGAGGTTGCAACATAGCGACGGGTGTGCCGGACACGGTCCCGGCCTCTCCACCCCAAGGTTGACCCCGCACCCAACCGGCGCGCGCCAGATACGACGCCGTAGAAGCCAGCGAGTCCGTCGGATCTTCGGACCATATATCGCGTCGCCCGTCACCGGTGAAATCCACAGCATAAGCAAGGTATGAGGTGGGAATGAACTGCGTATGCCCCATTGCCCCGGCCCAGCTGCCGGTCATGTTGGCGGGTGTTGTGTCGCCTTCTTGCAGAATACGTAATGCCGCCACTAATTGCTTTTCAAAAAACGCGCCGCGCCGTCCGTCATAGGCCAGCGTCGAAGTGGCTGAGATCACGGGCACATCGCCGCGACGCGCGCCATAGCGACTTTCCAGACCCCACACAGCCACGACAACTTCCTTGTCCACGCCGTACTGCGCTTCGATCTGCGACAGGGTGCCGTTATACTGTCGAAGCATCTTTTGACCGGTTTCAATCCGTTCATCCGATGCAGCAATGGCCAGATAATCCTCGAGCGAGCGCTTGAACTCGACCTGGTTGCGGTCGCGCTCAATCACGTCGGGCAGATACCCTGCCCCGCGGAATGCCTGATCAAGTGTGGTCTGTGAAATTCCTTGCGATGACGCGCGGGTCTTGAACCCGGCAACCCAGGCGTCCCAACCAGCGTTTGGAACCGCCCGCATGCGCGATGCAGGGGCGCTTGACGGAGCACTGCCGCCCGAACAGGCAGCCAATAGCGATGATCCAAGGCAAATAGAAAAGGCACGGCGTGTAATCATGGTTGGGGTCTGCTCTTGTTTGTGATTTGGCACAAGCGTACCTCAGCAGAACCCCACAAGCCAGAAGCGTGATGCCGTGAATGGGCAGCATTGTGATGTCGGCGGGAAGCCGCTCAGCTTACCAGCAAACGCAACCCCTGCGTTACATCCGAGCGAACCGCCAGTCGCAAACCGGGCTCGTCCCCGGCCTTTAGCGCAGCAATGATCAGCTTGTGATAGTGCGGGGGCTCGGTCCGCCGCAGACGCCCATACAGTGCCCGCATTGTTGGTCCCAATTGCAACCAGACCGTTTCGGCAATGGCCAGCATCGCAGGCGCTTGCGCACGCAGGTACAAAGTACGGTGAAACTCCAGGTTTGACCGAATGTAGCCAACCGCATCCCGCTTGGTCACCATTTCAGCAACGGTCATATTGATGCTCTGCAACCTATCAATCAGTGCGATATGCGCGCGAGGTAATGCCCGGCTGGCCAACTCGACCTCTAGCAACGCACGCAACGCCGCCAACTCCTCGATCCGGTCATTTGTCAGCTCAGGGGTCGATACGCGGCCCGAGGTCGACAGGAACAGCGCACCTTCAGCAGCCAGACGGCGCACCGCCTCGCGCGCTGGCGTCATTGAGACGCCGAACTCCTTCCCAATTCCACGCAAGGTCAGAGCCTGACCCGGTGCCATCTCACCATGCATGATTCTGGATCGCAGAGCCCGGTACACCCGGTCATGTGTGGCAGTTTGGGTTTCGGAAGAGCGCGCGCTTATCATCCACTTATGTGATCACAAAATGGCGCAAGGTCAACTCGGATCAGCGTCAAACCTGTAGCGATGCAATTCGGCCCCATTATCGCGCAACCAGCGGCGGGGTTTCTGATACGGGCCAAAGATCTTCTCGACCTGTTCCCAAAACGCGCGCGAATGGTTCATTTCAGCCAGATGCGCCACTTCATGGGCCGCCACGTAATGCAACACTTCAGGCGGTGCCAGTACAAGACGCCACGAGAACATCAAGCCACCGTGCGAGCTGCAGGATCCCCAGCGGGACCGCGTGTCGCGCAGGCTGAGCGTTGTATACGGGCGTCCTAGCATCGCAGCATAGTCATCACACGCACCAGACAAACGGTCACGGGCCAGCTCCTTGAGAAACCGGGCCAATCGCCGCGCTTCGGAACCTTCCGGAACCGCGACTTCATGTGCCTGAAGCAAAACGCGACGACCAGTTGCCGGAACGATTCGCCGATCAATGCCTTCAATTGGGATCGTTTGCCCAAACTGAACCCGGGCCATATCCGGTCGATCCTGCAGATGCTGACGGATCCACTCTTCCTTGGTGCGTGCAAAATTCAGGGCTTCGGTTTCAGGTACTCCGATCGGATAGGTCAACGTAACCCGCCCATCCAGTTGGGAAATACGTAAACTGATACGCCGCGCCCGGGCCGATTTGCGCAGCCTCAATGGTACCGGCGGCGTCCCTGGCAATGCGTGCTCTCCCATATCGCGACACCTCCTGCGCAAAGACTTTGACAGTACCCGCCAGCTGTGGCACGTGGACTGAATCATTTAGACGACTCACCTGATATCAAGGGGAATTGACATGCCCAAGGAAGAATGGGGCGTAAAGCGCGTTTGCCCGACAACCGGTAAGCGGTTCTACGACCTAAACAAGGACCCGATCATCAGCCCCTACACTGGCGAGATCGTGGAGCTTGAAACATCCAAAAGCCGCATGATCGCGGCGGATTCAGAAGATGCAGCTTCGGTCAAAGCGCGTGAAAACGCGTCGGAAGAAGATCTGGTTCTGGACGATGACGACAATGTCGATGTCGAACTGGATGACGATCTGCTGGACGATGATGATGACAATAACGATGATGTATCTTTGGACGACATCACCGACATGTCGTCGGACGAAGACAGCTGATCAAGCAAAAGGCGACCCGCGGGTCGCCTTTTTCATTCGACTTTGTGTCTGAACGGAAAGTTGCCGGGATTTCCATTTTTGACTTGCACTCGCCGTCACTGTCTCCTAAACGTCCGCTCACCGCATCGACGGTACCATGATGGGGCCTTAGCTCAGTTGGGAGAGCGCTTGCATGGCATGCAAGAGGTCAGGGGTTCGACTCCCCTAGGCTCCACCAAAACCTAACAATACAACTAGATAGCAAGCATTAGAGCGGTGTGACACACAGGTGTGACACAAAATGAAGCTGCATGCGTATCTCTCGCTGTCCAGACACGGCATATATTACTTCCGTTGGCCAATACCCGACACAAGACCAAAACCCCACACTAGACCAAGCACCACACGCGGGACCATACGGGTGTCTTTGCGAACGAGATGCCCTAAAGAGGCTGGCACTCTCGCACGGCGTCTTGCAGTGTGCGGCGACACAATAACAAAGCACATAGAACGATCGGGCATGAACTACGGCGAACTACGCACAAAGGTGCACGGGCATTTCAAGAGAGTATTGGAACGGGCAAAGGCGCGCAGGGAGGAACTCGGCCCCTATACCGAGCTTGAGAAAGAGCGCATAGACGACACCATCCAACTCTATGAGATGGACAACGAAGACTACTGGGACTTAGTGGGCAAGGATGAAGTTGCTAAGCAGTTCCGATCTTTCTGCAACGCGACTGGCGTGCCCCAGAAACAGACTAGAGAAAATGCTTGGGTCATCCTTGATGAAATTCGGAAGGCTTGGATTGGCTTCCACAAAGCCATGTTAGAACACGATAAGACCTTTGAGAAATACGATTTTAGCACGAAGCCCAGTGCGGTTGTAAGCGCCGCAGAATGCGCTCACGCCAGTCCCAGCAGTGCCCCAGTCACAATTTCAAAGAAACCCCCACAGGCGCTTTCTAGCCCGCTCCTGTCCGTTCTGTTTGCCGAGAGAAAAGCTGAGGCGGAACAGACAGGTCAATGGTCAGCCAAGCTGCTGAACGACTATCAAGCTTGGATAGACCTCTTCATAGAATTGCAAGGCGACCGTCCGGTTCTAGACTACAGGAAAACAGACGCACGCGACTTTAAGAATGTCCTGATTGAGCTTCCAAGCAACAGGAATAAACTACCGCAAACGATTGGCCTAACGCCTAGGGAAGCCGTACAAGCAGCAAAAGATCACGGTCTACCAACGCTATCAGTAAGTACAGTCAACAAAGCCTTGGGAAGGCTGCAAGGGATACCCGAGCTAGAGAGTGTCGGCATCCAGCTCTTGCTGCTATTGCACCTGCTATGTGTAGCCTTCTGGGTGGGCATATTTAGCCCGCTGCGGAGTTTGGCTCTCATGCCTGAACATCTGACTGATGCTGCTGAACTGGGGCACAGGTTTGGGCAAGCTGCTGCATTGATTGTTCCGACTTTGATCGTGGCAGGTCTCTGGATGGCTTGGTTGCTTGTTGGCAATCTCCAAGGGCTCTTGTTCACTGGCTACGGGCAGGCACTGTTGTTCAAAGTGTTGCTGGTGGGGCTGTTGTTGACCCTCGCCGCAGCGAACAAGCTCCGATTTGTTCCGTCCATGCAAAGCGGAGATGCTAAAGCAGCGCGACACCTCGCCCGATCTATCGAGGGTGAGGCAATAGTCGTATTAGTGGTTTTGGCGACAACAGCCACACTCACGAGCGTACTAACGCTTCCGAGTTAAGGTAGGCAGAGATGAAAAACACCTTTCCGCACTTGCTATATGCTGCATTGGTATCAGCGTCGCTGCAGACCATGAGTTGTTAGATAGAGACCTTGCGAATGGGCAGGAACTCTATGCAGAGCACTGCGCCTCATGCCATGGAGTTAATCTGGAAGGCCAACCCAACTGGCAGACACCCGACGATTACGGAGTGTTGCCTGCTCCACCACATGACGTGACAGGGCACACATGGCACCATGATAATCAGCTGCTGTTCGAGTATACCAAACTAAGTGGGGCAGACGCGTTGGCAGCACGCGGTGTTAAAGACTTTAACAGTGGCATGCCCGGCTTTGAAAGCACCCTGACTGACGAAGACATATGGGACGTGCTGGCCTACATACGCTCCACTTGGCCCGACGAAGTTCAGCAAATGCAAGCCAGCCGCAATCTGCCGCACCAGTAGAAGACTGTAGCTTCTCGCTACCTTAGGCTAACGGCAATCCACGGTTGAGCAATCTCAACTGACTGATTCAGCTTTTTAAGTTAGAACTCAGCTGTCATCGCGGTCTCAACGGCATGGACTCCTATGCCGACAATAATTCCGACAAAGATCAGCCCAACAAATGCGTTCACAACGGCCAAAGCCCGGCTCGCGGGCTTTTCCGGCTTTATGTCACCGTAGCCAACCGTAGTTGCGTTAATGAAGGCATGGTAGAGGCTCGATCCCGTGGACCAGCCTTCGATCCGACCAATCGATACCCCTAGCATGCAAACCAGCACCAATAAAAAAACAAGTATCGGTGACAGATAGATTAGGTCGTAAATGAAAACCGAAATAAACGTGCAAATATAGATGGCGTCGCAACCCATAGCGAAACTCTACCTCTCCGCCTTTCAGGGCTTAGTTGAATACCAATGTATTCACAGGGAGCAGAATGGCCTGTGCACGCAAGACAATTGCATTTGCTATACCCATGCCATCCACAATCCTTGCGATGAAAGCAGACAGGCCGGTGATCTCACCGGCGTCGATTTCCTTTGCTCGGCTCGTATAAGCAACTCCAACGCACGCACTACCGGGCGGGATGCTCTCAAGATGCTTTGGGAAAATAGGTGCTAGGAACGCTGTAACTGTACCAGGTCGCGCTCGATCCTGCTGATCCAGCAATGCATCCCCCGGTCGGAATTGCCCTGCAGCAATCGCGGCCTGCACGTCGTCCACAACCATTGGGACTATTGTTAACGGTTTAGACGCACAGGTAATTTCCACCAGCATACCCGGCTTTAGCACACTAGCAGAAATCTGACCAAAAGCCGCGATAAAACGCCCCTGCCCCGTGACCTCAGGCACCAAAATCCCGGCAGGGCGTAGAATTGGATTAACGATGTCACCGGGCTTTAGGAGAAACTGCGTTACCGTTCCGTCCACCTCGGCAAATACGGTGGATTTTGATATCTCGTTCTCGGCCTCTCTCAAAACCGCGCGTGCAGTTTCAAGCTGGGCAGGCAGAAGAGTGGTCTGACGCAATTTGGCGCCATCCAGCGCGGCAATAGCGGACATGCGCTGACTTTCCGCACCGGATACTGCTGTTTGCAAACGTTCTAGTTCCTGCTCACTAACAACGGCGTTGTTTCGCTCCGCAAGCTCCAAACGTCGGCCCAAATCGCTCGTGGCCTGAGCAAGATCTGCCTCCGTCGCCTCAACCCGAGCGGTGGCGCTCGCGACTTCTGTTGCGATCAGACCCAAAGCCGCCTCGATCTCTTCGATGCGACGCTGAGCCGTTTCCGCTGCTGCCTCCTGCCGTGTGGTGTCCAGTCGGAAAATGGCCTCACCAGCATTCACGTCGTCATTATTGGCAACGTAGACTTCCGCGACCCGGCCCGCGCGATCCGACAGAATGGTAACCGTGCGAAACGCAGCAGAGACATTTCGCGTTGAGGGATGGAAATAGAAGATCACCGTGATCAGCGTCACAGCCAGTATTGCACAGGCGGTCAAACCCCACCGCAATTCATACCAGACGTTGAACAGAGTTATTTCGTGGCCCCACCGCTTGCCCTGTTTGTAGCGGCGATACAAATAGTCAGGCACGATTGTGATCAGCGCAGAGAAGACTAACTCAAGCATCGTCGCTCTCCGAGACGTCTACTTCGGCCTTAAGTGGAAAGACTTCATGCAACGGCACGGCAGCGATCAGAATTGCCGCGATCCAAAAGGCGTTGTTTAGGGTGAAGAGAGAGATCAACCCAAGCACGCCGACCAACTGCATTTGTACCTTGTGAGCACCGGCGGCCATGCGATCAGGAATGGCCTGCACAGTGAAGTAGAGTGCACCAAATCCCAGCAGCACCATGACGAGAACCAACCCAACAACGATAAAAAAACCGTCTGTCTCCCCCGGGGGTGTCACCCAAAATGGGAGCCTCGCCATCGCCTCGTCAGAAATAGAACTGTTCACCCGTCCCACCCCACCTTCAAGTGATCATATTCAAATATAACTGATTGAAATCAAAAAAACCAATCTGGTTGAGGCATCTTGTTTCAGGCTTTCATGCCGTGGAAATGCTCAAAGGTTTACCTGCGCTCTCGTAAATCTCTTCAGAGAATACTTGATCAACACCCGCAGGATCAAAGACCTGTTGAACTCATAGGTTGCTCAACGTTCTCGACATATGAGCAAAAGTAATTTGAAACCCAGCCACTTTGCTTAATTGGTAAAGGCATCCAAGCGATTGAGTTGCGAGGAAAAATGCTTTGTTTCAATTGCTGGATTTTCTACTGCATTTCGTTACCGTGGCTTCAACGAGCCCACAGACGCAACTCTTCTATAGGATGATCCATGTTATTAAGGCTGTTAACCGCCGCAACGATTCTACACATCGGTCTGTATCCCTCTCATGTGATTGCGCAGGACAGCCAAACGAAGCCCAAAGTTTCTGTGACGGCGGCACAATTGAAACCTGTATCACTGACCGAGATCTTCACTGGCCGGGTCGAAGCGGTGAATCGTGTCGACCTGATTGCGCGGGTGCCAGGGTTTGTGAAATCCATCAATTTCAAGGACGGCTCAGCCGTCAAAGCAGCGGATGTCCTGATCGAGATCGAACCGGATTCTTACAAGGCAGCCGTCACAGAAATTCAGGGTCAGATCCAAGCTGCACAAGCGGCAAAAAAGCTTGCCGATATCGAGCTTGATCGGCAACAAAAGCTCTTTGCCAAAGGTGACACACCGCAAGCGGTCGTTCAGAAAGCAGAGGCGCAGCAAGGCCAGGCGGACGGGCAAATTCTTGAATTGCAAGGCAGCCTGCAGAACGCTCAGCTTAACCTGTCTTACACCAAGATAGCTGCACCCTTTGACGGCCGAGTAGGACTGACAGAACTTTCCGTTGGAGCATTTGTCAGCCCCGAAGGCGGAGCACTGCTGTCACTGTCCAGTGTCGACCCCATTCATGTAACCTTTCCGGTGACCGAAGCGGAATTGCTTGAATTTCGCTCGCGCCGCGCCAAAGCGTCGGCCTCCGAACCTCTGAGCCTGCAGCTCGTTCTTGCCGATGGCACGACCTACGGACAAACGGGCAGCATCGACGTGATTGATTCCGAGGTGCAGTCTGGAACGGATTCTGTTCTGGTCCGTGGGTCTTTTCCAAATCCGGATGGGGCACTGATAGATAACCAGCTGGTGCGGGTCGTCGTTACCGATCCTTCACAGGAAAAATCGCTGGTGATCCCTGCCAAAGCCTTGCAAAAAGATCAGTCTGGTTACTTTGTGTTCACGGTCGGAAGCGACGCAAAAGCCAAGAAAACGCAAATTCAACTGGATCGGGTCGAAGGGACCGAAGCTGTCGTTTCAAGTGGTCTAAGCGACGGTGATCAGGTCATCACCGATGGGCTGCAGAAGGTCCACGCCGGTGTCGAGGTGAGTGTTTCGACGCCCAAAGACACCTCATCAACGGCTGGTGGAAACTGATCTCATGATCTCACAACTGTTTATCCGCCGCCCCCGGTTTGCAATCGTCATTTCGGTCGTGATTACGATGGCTGGTCTGATTTCAATTACGCAGCTGCCGGTAGAACAACTCCCCGACATTGTTCCGCCTCAGGTTCAGGTGACAACCAGTTACCCCGGAGCCGGAGCCGAAGTTGTCGAGTCAACGGTTGCGCAGATCATCGAAGAACAGGTGATCGGCGTCAGCGACATGCTCTATATGAAATCCACAAGCGGTGCGGATGGCAGCTATAACCTGCAAGTCACATTCGAGCCTGGGACCGACCCCGATATCAACGCGGTCAACGTGCAGAACCGTGTCAGTTTGGCGATGTCCGCATTGCCCGAAGAAGTAACACGCGCAGGTGTTAACACCAAAAAGAAGTCGTCGGCGTTGCTGCAGGTCGTCGCCATAACGTCGGACGATCCGAAGAATGACGATCTTTTCCTATCGAATTTCGCGACAATCAACGTGCTCGACAGCATCAAAAGGTCACCCGGCGTGGGGGATGCCACCCTCTTCGGGGCGTTGGATTATTCGATGCGGATCTGGCTCGACATCGACAAAATGACCAGTCTTTCCGTGACGGTTGACGATGTGATCGCGGCGCTTGATGCCCAGAATGTTCAGGCCGCGGTGGGACGTGTCGGCGCGCAGCCTATGGCAAATGATCCGACCTTTCAGCTGAATATCCAGACTCAGGGTCGATTGAGCAGCATTGATGAATTCGAGAATGTTGTCGTGCGCGCCCTTCCAGACGGTTCCTTCGTTCTTGTCAGCGATATCGCACGGGTCGAGCTTGGCGCAAAAACACGGGATTCCTTTGCCTCCTTTGACAACAAACCAGCAGCGATGATCGGTGTCTACCTTGAGCCGGGGGCAAATGCCTTGGACACTTCAAAGGGCATCAACGATGCGCTGACAGGGCTGCAAAGCGCCTTCCCCGATGGGGTCAAATGGAGCGTTCCCTACAATTCGGTTACCTTTGTCCGGGCGAGTATCGATGAAGTTGTGAAAACACTGATACAGGCGTTTGGCCTGGTCGTTATCGTTGTCTTTTTGTTTTTGGGCAGCCTGAGGATGGCCCTGATCCCGCTTATCGCCGTACCGGTTTCGCTTGTGGGTGCCCTGGCATTCATTCTGGCACTTGGGTTCTCGCTCAATACAGTTTCACTGTTGGCGCTGGTGCTTGCGATCGGCATCGTTGTAGACGATGCGATCGTCGTGATCGAAAACGTCGAAAAGGTTATGGGTGAAAACCCCGAGATGTCCGTGGCCGACGCCACCGGCGAAGCCATGAAACAGATTACCGCCCCTATTCTGGCGATAACCTGTGTACTGCTGTCGGTGTTTGTACCCGTTGCCTTCATACCCGGCATTACGGGAACGATGTTTCAGCAATTCGCGGTTGCCGTATCATTCTCGATGCTGATATCTGCACTGAACGCCCTGACGCTGAGCCCCGCCTTGTGTGCAGTACTGTTGCGTCGGGAAAGCGGCCCCAAACGTGGCCCGCTCGCCTGGATCTCGCGCCGCATCGACAACGCGCGCGACGGGTATGCTTATGTGGTCACAATTCTGGCCCGTCGCGCAATTCTGGCTGTGCTGCTGCTTGGCTTTGCCCTTTTCGGCGCAGGCTGGCTGTTCAAAACCGCACCTTCAGGCTTTCTGCCGGTCGAAGACCAAGGGGCCTATTTTGTTGAGGTGGCGCTACCCGAAGGGTCTTCGATCAACCGTACAACCAAAGTGATGGAAGACGTCGAAACCATCATGAAAGCGGCGCCCGGGGTGCAGGATGTCATGACGGTCACGGGCTTTAGCTTTGTTGATGGCCTGAACAAATCGAACAGCGGATTTGGCATTGCAATCATGCAACCGTTCGAAGACCGCACTGATCCTGCTTTGTCCGTCAAAGCCTCGATCAGACATGTTCGGCGTGAATTTGCTGGTTTGGAAGACGCCATCGCCTTTCCGTTCAACCTGCCGCCGATCCTTGGCCTTGGTACGGGTGCCGGGTTTGAATTCGAGCTTCTGGACCTGCATGGTGGCAGCGTTCAGGATCTCAGCGCGGCGGCTACGGGACTGGTCACAACCGCCAACGCAGACCCCCGATTGGCAGGTGTCTACACGACATTCTCTGCACAATCGCCAAAGCTGAACCTCGACCTCGATCGTAAAAAGCTACAGACACTTGGTGTGGATGTGGATGACCTGTTCCGGGCCTTGCAGGTTACGTTGGGCGGATATCATGTGAACGACATGAACCTCTTTGGCCGGACGTGGCAGGTCAATCTGCAAGCTGACGAGAAATATCGGGCGAATGTCGGGGATATTGCCCGCATTCATGTACGAAACAGCGACGGAGATATGGTACCTGTACGCGCCGTAGCCGATGTAGACCTTGTATTGGGTCCGCAAATGGTGACCCGTTACAACAACTTTCAGGCTGTCACCATCAACGGCGGGCCAGCACCTGGTACGTCAACGGGCGAGGCCATCGCCGCGATGGAGGAAATTGCCGCCAAAACCCTGCCCGAGGGGTATAGTTACGATTGGACAGGCACAGCGCAGCAAGAGATTGAGGCAGCCGGGAAAACACCCATCGTTCTGGGGCTTGCATTGCTGTTTGCCTACCTCTTTCTTGTCGCGCTGTACGAGAGCTGGACGATACCGCTTGCGGTTCTGTTCTCAGTCACCTTTGCGGTCTGCGGCGCATTGGGCGCGCTGTTGTTGCTGGGTCTCCAGAACAACCTTTATGCCCAAATCGGACTGGTTGTTCTGATTGCGCTTGCTGCAAAGAACGCAATTTTGATCGTTGAATTTGCAATGGACCGTTATCGGACAGGTCTGAGCGCAGTGGATGCTGCCATTCAGGGTGCCCGCGCGCGTTTCCGTGCGGTCATGATGACCAGCTTTGCCTTCATCGCGGGGCTATATCCGCTTGTGGTGGCAGATGGAGCCTCGATGCTCGCCCGTCGCGGCGTCGGTACACCGGTTTTCGGAGGGATGATCACCGCCGCCCTTGTCGGTATATTTGTTATCCCGTCCCTCTACATCATTGCGCAGCGGTTCAGGGAAAAGGTGCACGGCAAAGAGAAAATGGCTGGTGACTCGAGTGCCCTTTAAGCTAAGGGCACTTGCAACTTTAGTGACAGACCGCAGTATCACAAAAAGCTCGTATGTCTCTCTGCCCACCTGGCAAAAAATCTCCGGCAAGCACATATTAGCCGTTTCTCCCCAAGCTATATCAGCTAGGATTGTTGATACGAACATGCGCATCGCAAATGTAATTCCCAAACCGGTATCGTTTGGCTTGGTCACGCGGCACGAGTGGAACTGATATCTTGGCCAATCGCGGTGCGCTATTTCCGGATTTAGATTTCATAAGAAATGACTGCATTTTTGTGTATGTATCGACAACTTGTCTAAGCTTATGAGGTTAAGCGTTAATACTCACACTCGCAATCTGTGCGGTCAGCATGATGAATAACGACGCCATAATTCCTTAGGCGTTTTCCTTTTCTTGCCAGCCTTAGCTTCATATCGCGGCTAACCTCTCCGTCGGGCTTTAGCGCATAGGCAACGACCAGCGTCATTTACTACGAAACGGTGGTTCACTTGGCACGATGTTTTCATAAACCGACCTTCCAAACCACAAAATCGGAATCGTGCAATAGAAATGTCACTCAATAAAAACTCTTTTGTTTTTGTTTCGTGAACAACATTAACAGAACATGAACAATGTATTCTCTGTGCGTTCAACCAATCTGAGTCATTGTAATCAGGTCAAATCAAACGAAACGCAATTCGTTTGGTGGAAACATGGGGAATAGCATGATCAAGCCTGCCTTTGTGACTGAAGACCGCAGCACAACAGCTGCGATGCGGACCTCCGGTAAATCTGCTGAAGAGCGTCTGCAAACCACGATGAAATCGAGCAATGGTCGCTTCCCTCCTATCGAAAATGCACTGACAGAGATCATAAAAAACAAACGGCTATCCGAGGCGCATAGCAACGTCTGAAGGCAAGTAAGCAGACCCACGAACAATTCTCGATATTTGTCC
The DNA here is from genome assembly GCF_013110855.1 of Ruegeria sp. HKCCD4884. Classification (NCBI taxonomy): domain Bacteria; kingdom Pseudomonadati; phylum Pseudomonadota; class Alphaproteobacteria; order Rhodobacterales; family Roseobacteraceae; genus Ruegeria; species Ruegeria sp. HKCCD4884. The sequence goes on along the minus strand of NZ_WVRJ01000006.1, from coordinate 85,455 downwards.
TAAAATAGGGAATTGTAATCTACATCCCGCCCCGGCTTGGGGCGGGATTACTTTTTGCTCAACACCACGATGTTCAGGAGCCAACGTTGATGGACCAACCAACTTGGGTCAGGCGCTTCGAATTCCCGAAAGCGCCTGACCCGTCTTTCACTGCATCCCACAGTGATCGCGTTCTTGTCGCGCTTTGGACTACAGGTCCAAAAGCGATTTGACTTTCTCTTCAACTGTATCCGTGACGGGCTTGTTCGCCGCAGCTTCCAGGGCTTCTCGTTCAGCCAGGTTTTGCTCTTCGACGCGTTCTGTCAGATCTTCCACGTCTTCGACGGCATCGTTGTAATCGATGGCCGCTTGTTTCTCGTCATTCAGTTCTTCGGCGGCATCAATGGAGCTATCCAGGTCAGCCTTTGCCTCTTCCAGCTCAGCTTCGATGTCCGGGTCCATGCCGCCAGCGTCTTCCAGTGCCTGTTCAAGCTCTTCAACTTTGTCCCGATTGTCCTGAACATCACGCAATGCGCCTTCCAGATCATTCTCGATCTCGGTTAAGGTCCGCTCCGGCGGTTCCAAACCTTCAAGTTCCTCCCACGCTTCTGCCAGGTCCTCACGCAGCGGTTCCCCGGCTAGCACCGTATCCCGATAAGCGGCAATTTTACCAACTCGGGAATTCGGAGAGGCATTGGCCAGCGCAGTTGGACTTGCGTTTGCTGCATTCAGCGCGCCGAGTTCAGATGGATGCGCTTCAAGTTCTTCCGCAATACGATTGCCCCTAGGGCGGGTAACTGGACGTATAGACTCTTCGACAGTCTTGGACCGGTGGGCAGTCTTGTTGTTTTGTGTTCGGGTTGTTGTGGTTTTATTCGAAGTGGACGACGATTTGCGCGCGTTCCCCTTGCCACTGAACAGGCCTTTCAGTGAAAATCCGCCACCTTTTCTTTGACCGGACTGAGCCGACTGAGACTTTGAAGTGCCATGCCCGGATTTCCCGGCCTTTGAACCACTGCGGTTCTTGTCGGCTCCTTTCCCGCGGCTACTGTTTCCGGCCGAGCTGCTATCTCCGCTGTCCCCTTTGGCGCCGTTTCCATTGCCGCCGCCATTGCCGCCGCCGTTGCCGCCACCTTTACCGCCGCCGTTTCCATTACCGCCGCCATTGCCATTTCCACCACCATTTCCCTTACCTTCCTTGGCATAAGCAAAATCAGGAGTTGCGACAGTGGCAACTATGGCCGTTGATCCCAGCAAAGCAATCACAATGGTGGAGGCTCTGATTAGTCCGCAAGTGGTTGTTTTCATGTCAATCTCCTCAGGCGTTGCGACAGCGGTTCGCTGAAGCTGGCCGTCGCGTTCTATCGGGTCGAAGCGAATTCGAATCGCCGCTCGTTACCAGCATTTGACTTGAGGGGGCTTGAACGCAGCGCTAACTGATTGTTCATCATCGGTTCACCTCCGGCCATGTAGTCTTCTTGGAAAGAGTGTGAGAGACCTATGCAGGCCAAAGTGTTTTTGTTGGTTGCGGCTTTTTTGACCGCAATGTCCGCAGGACAGGCGGAGGCAGACGCACGCGAACTCAAACAGGCTGAGCTGCGCAAGGCAACGTTGTCTGGAAGCGCAATCCGGCTGAAGCGTGTCATAAAAGGCGTGGAAAAAACATTCGGTGGAACCCCGGTCGACGCACGTGCTTTTAAAACGGACGAAATATATTACCGCATTCTGGTCAAAAAGCCGGGCGGGAAGATCGTGAGTATCATTGTAAACGCGAGGACTGGCACTGTCGTCTCGAACCGCTCCAGCGTCGGGCGCGAGATTTCCAAGGCCGCGCGCTCTAATTCCACCAATGCCAATAGCAACACTAGTCAGAACGCGTCTTCCAACCGTGGCAACAGCGGAAACCGTGGCAACGCGGGTGGTAACGGCGGTGGTAATGGTGGCGGCAACGGTGGTGGTAGTGGCGGCGGCAACGGCGGTGGTAACGGTGGCGGCAACGGCGGTGGTAACGGTGGCGGCAACGGCGGTGGTAACGGTGGCGGCAACGCCGGTGGTAATGGCGGCGGCAACGGCGGTGGTAACGGTGGCGGCAACGCCGGTGGTAATGGCGGCGGCAACGGCGGTGGTAACGGTGGCGGCAACGCCGGTGGTAATGGCGGCGGCAACGGCGGCGGTAATGGTGGCGGCAACGGCGGCGGTAATAGTGGCGGCAACGGCGGCGGCAAAAAATAGAGTGATGCTGAGCCCGAATTGGCTGTAATCTTCTGATATGCGAATCCTACTTGCTGAAGACGAACCCCATCTATGCGAGCAAGTCAAAAAGCTTTTGGGTGCGGAAGGCCACGTCGTGGACGTAGCCAACAATGGTTCGGATGCCCTGCATTTGGGGGCAACTGAGCCTTACGACATGATCATCCTCGACATCGGCCTGCCTGAGCGTGACGGTATATCGGTATTACGTGAATGGCGTAGTTCTGGCGTCAAAACTCCGGTCTTGATCCTGACAGCCAGAGATGGCTGGAGCGAACGTGTCGACGGCCTGGATGCGGGTGCGGATGATTATATGACCAAGCCGTTTCACATGCCGGAATTGGCGGCACGGGTCCGCGCAATTTTGCGGCGACAAAGCGGCCAGTTGAACCCCGTGATAGAAATGGGGGATGTATCATTGGATACACGAAACGGTCGGGTTAGTGTTGGCGGCATACCGGTCGATCTGACCGCGCAAGAAATCGCGGTTCTGACCTATCTGGCGCATAACATTGGCCGCATGGTGTCGCGCACAGAATTATCCGAACACATCTACGAATATGATGGTGACAGGGATTCCAACACCATTGCCGTATTCGTCACGCGCCTTCGAAAGAAACTGGGTTCCGATCTGATCACCACGGTCAGAGGGCGCGGTTACATGATTGATCCTACCTGATGCTATCGCTGCGCCAACGGGCCTTACTCGGAGGTATCGCCTCGGGTGCTTTGTCAGTAGGCGTCGGCACGCTGGTGGTATTTTCCTACATCAATACGCGCGTTCTGGATCAGTTCGACGGAGCGTTGCAGGACCGCCATACCCAGCTTGTCGTTGGTCTCAGCGTCGCGACGGATGACCCAGAAACCTTGCGCGAGTTGATCTTCGACCCGGCCTATAGCACGCCCTACTCGGGACGGTATTGGCAGGTAACGGACAGTAACGGGGCTATCTATACATCTGCCTCGCTTTTCGATGAAACGATCGCCGAACCACCGCACGCAAGTGGCGAAACAACCATTTGGAACACCTCGGGTCCAGATGGTGAAGCCCTACGCAGCGCCTATCAAAAGATCACGTTCGAAGACGGGACGGAGTGGGGTGTAACTGTCGCCGAAAGCAGAAGCGAGTTGATCAACGAACGCAGCGCCGCACAAAGAAACTTGTTACCGGTCTTCGGTTTGGTGGGTTTGATCGGAGTGGCCAGTTCTCTTTTGTTGATGTCCGCTATTGTCGGTCCCCTCAGAAAATTGCGCGCCGATGTAGCTCATCGTTGGGATCAGGGCGATGATCTGGTTCCTGAAGACTATCCGAGTGAGGTTTCCCCTCTTGTGGAAGATCTCAACAAATTGCTGCATCGAAATCGCGCAATTGTCTCCGGCTCAAGAAAGCAAGCTGCGGATTTGGCGCATGCCCTCAAAACACCGGCAACCATCCTGCGAAACGAGCTGTCGGAATTGTCAGATGCTGGCGTAGATACAGAGCCTGCGGAAGAAGCCCTTGCCCGAATTGACGCGCAACTTGGCCGTTCACTCGCGCGTATGCGCGCAACAAACACTGGAGAGCTAACGCATTCGAGGACAGACTTGTCGAATTCGGTCGAACGACTGTCCCGACTGTTCTCGGTCATGGCAGAGCGCGACGGGAAGACGCTTGTTTCGGATTGCGAGGGTGGTCTTCTCGTCCGCATGGACCCTCAGGATATTGAGGAAGTGATCGGAAACCTCCTCGACAATGCCCTTAAGTGGAGCCGTACGACTTTCCAAATTACTGCAAGGCGTACAGACAACGGTATCGAACTTTGCGTTGAAGATGACGGGCCCGGTATTCCGGAGAGCGCCCGAGATGAAGCCATTCGTTCTGGCAGCCGCTTAGACACCTCTGTAATGGGAACTGGTTTGGGCCTGTCAATTTCTGTTGATTTATTGGCGGCCTATGGTGGGAAGCTGGAACTCGGAACTTCCAGAAGATTAGGTGGTTTGGCTTGCGAGGTGAATATTACCACCTGAGAATAGCGCACTGTCTATTCCACTGGCATCACGGCGCAGGTCTTTCCAATTTGCATCCGCGATCTGGACAATCAACTACACCAAAATCGGCCATTGATGCAGGCATGGGGAAGGCTGGCTTTGACCCGCAGTGCGGTTGTCGCTGAGCCTAGCCTCGCAAAGCAGGTTTCGCAGCCGCGGGATGATTGAAGGTGTTGCAACAAGCCGCGAACATTGAGCCTGCGCGCGTAGAACGTCTGTTTCGGACCCAATGCAAAAGCCTTGGACTTTTGCTCTGTGCACAAGCGGCACAAATCTTTCTGCGACCGCATGAAAATTCGCGCCGCGCCGCAATGTGAAAAGGCACCGTTCGTGCAGGGCGCAGCAAGCCGAGGGGATCAATTCACGGACTGAGACTTCGTGCTGCGGGCCAAATCGCTTCCGGACTTCGGCAAACCTTCAATACAGTTCTTGAAACAGACCACAATTGCCATCCGGTCGAACAAATTCACTTGGCAATGTCAGGCGTCGGAATTCTGTCATCTTCCGCCTGACTCCTCTTGTAGCCTGCGCCTCCAATGTCAGCGCGACGCAACCATGCTCCCTATCGCCGACAATCCCGTTTCGACCTCGTCTACAACAACGTTTTCCATCGCAGGATCATCGGAGGAGAAATTCGCAATCCACTCAATGAGCAGCTTTTCCCCGGGCTGAATCGACAACGTTGCCGTATATCTCTCGATCGGCAAAGAGGAATTGACCGTCGCGTAAGTATAAGAAAGGCCTTCCTCTTGCGCGATGCGCTTTTGGGTCACCTGGTCGCCGGTATCCATCTTCAAGACTCGAACCAGCGACCCATCCATGACCTTCAGGGAACATGCTGATACATTGGGGTGCCAATCATCAATATCGCAGAAGTCGCCGATCATATGCCAAACCTCAGGTGTTGAGGACGGGAGTTCAAGGGACCGTTTGACCTGAAAATCCGCCGACCAGGCTGTCGTCGCGCAAAGCAAGGCAGCGGCGGTGACTGAGAATCTGGCAATCGATGTCATGGTGTTTCCTTTCGAAAAATTGAGAAGCATGAGAAATTTCTTGCCTCAGGGTGAGAGTCTTCGCAGGCTGATGGAGCCATGGAGGCGGCTGAAATGTCTGGAGAAAGACCTGAAAAAGATCTGAAATCATCAGGAAAGGTACAGTTGGGAGCCTTTGTGTTTTCCGTCGAGACTCGGGAGTTGCTGGATAGACGCGGGAACCCGGTTCACCTGCGTCGTCAAAGTTCCGAAGTTCTGGCCTACCTCATTGATCGAATGAGCGAGACGGTTTCAAAGGACGATTTGATTGAGAACATCTGGGCCAAGACCGCCGTTACGGACGACAGCCTTTCGCAGTGTATCGCTGACATCCGCAGGACCCTGAACGATGCCGATCACAGGATCGTCCGGACCATTCCCAAGAAAGGCTACAGACTGGTTCCGACTTCCGTTTCTTCTGATGAGCTTCAGCCGGAAACCGCGAGCCGAACGGCCACGCGCATCGATCGGCCTAGGCTTGCTGTCTTCAGCCTCATTGGCGTCATGGTTCTGGCCCTTGGTGCAGTCTGGGGTCTGGGGTGGGGGCGGAACACTGCGTCAGAAGAACTGCCCTTGCCTTCCAAGCCATCCATTGCAGTTCTGGCATTTCAAGACCTTAGCGTCGGCCCAGATGCCAACTACCTCAGCGATGCCATCGCTGAAGGCATCATCGTGGACTTGTCCCGCTATTCCGAACTCTTCGTCATCGCCCGAAACTCGAGCTTCAGCTTTCGCGACAGCACCTCTGACGTCAGCCAAATATCCCGTGCGCTTGGCGTTCGGTACCTGCTGGAGGGCAGTCAGCAAAAGAGTGGCGATCAGCTGCGCGTCACCGTTCAGCTGATTGATGCTGTCGAAGGTCGCAGCCTTTGGTCAAATGTCTACAACAGCGACCTTGGCGATGTCTTTGCAATGCAGGACGAGATCGTGCAAAAAACAGTCGCGACCGTTGCACAAAGAGTTATCAACTTCGAAGGTCAGAAAGCGATCAAGTCCGACGAAGCGAAGTTGACCGCCTTGCTTTTGAATTGGAAGGCACGTCAACATCTCTTTTCCTTTACCCCTGAGGGCAATGAAAAAGCGCGTCTGGCCAATCTGGCTGCGATCGAGGCTGATCCGACGCAGCCCTACGGGTATGTCGGGTTGACGTTTGTTCATATCAACAGATACCGCTGGAGTTGGACGGACGAGGACCCGATTGTTGAACTGGATGCCGCACGGCGCTACGCGCGCAAAGCCGTTCAGGTCGCGCCGGAGTATTATGACGCGCATACGGCGATGGCCTACATGCATATTCAGGAAGGTGCGCTGGACAAGTCGGTGGCGCGCTTTCGAAAGGCACTGGAACTAAATCCCAACGACACAAGCGCGATGGCAGCACTTGCCGAAGCTCTGACCTATGGCGGGCGAGCAGAAGAGGCCGAACAACTAATGCTTCGCGTCGTCCGCCTGGACCCACTCCATGAGGACTGGATCAAATGGAACCTTGCCTGGGTACAATGGCACACACGAAATTGCGACGATGCGCTCGAGACCATGAACGGCATGTCCGAGATACCTCCAATGGCCTATCGTGTGCTGGCAATTATCCAGATTTGCCGGGGCGATCGAGACGAGGCGAGAAAAGCGGTCGGGCAACTCATCAATTTCGATCCTGAATATTCCCTGCGGGACGTTCTTCACAATTATGAAGGAAAATATGTCGTCGCTTCTGATCTGGAACGCGTGCTGAACGACCTGCGTGAAGCTGGGTTGCCAGAGTAAGACGTACTAGAACGGGTTGACTCGCGACCGTGGACGTCTCTCAAAGGAATGTCTGCGACAGCAGCGGTGTTCCCTCCTAAAGCTCCTTATTGCTCGTTATAAAGATAGCGATGCGATCTTTGGGCTAATCTCTTGCAGGCAACCTGGTCCGGTTTTGCACACGCAGCGATGGGCTGGTTTGTCCCGCTTGGTAAGACTTCGCCCAACAGAGTTAAATGTTTACAATTGGTGGCGGCGCATTGCCCAGCCGCTTCTGTTTGTGGGCCAGCGGGATTTCAACAAGCCCAACGCCCCTGTCTGTTAGGGGTAAAGCGCTTTCTGGTCTGCAAATCAGCCCTGATTTTCCAAAACGGGAAATCAGGTTAAACGAAACGCCACGATGCCAATTTGCTGCTATTTTTCGATGGTCTGACCTGATAGGCAATTGCGAACGCCATGCGCAAGCCAATTCAACTCCATAAGTGACGACCATATCAGCAGGATTTACACCATGCGGATGCATTGATTCCTGGGATAAATAACCCGGGCGATCTATCCCATTGCCAAATCGACCCCAATTGCCGCAAAGCGTATGCCTTTTTAGCCATTTGAAAACACTATAAAATAAAACCCGATCTAGGTGAAACAAACTGACTCCACACTGGTTTTAATTCGCGACACGCAATCAAAAGTTGAAAGAATCAGCATTATTAGCTAAATTAAACAATATTTATTTCTCCGACTTAACGGAGTTGCTGCTGTGAAATTAACTTTGGTATTTGTTGTTTTGCTCGCTTCGCTGTTTGCGGCATCCCCATCTGCGGTGCATTCTCAGGTGGGGTGCGATCCTTCACGCGAATCGTGCCGATAAGATAGCGATGTAACATCATGTCTACGGACGGTATGCACGACATTGTCGCGCTGATTTTTGGCGTCGGCATAATTATCGCGTTTTCCCATGAACGTTTTAACCGGATTTCGTACGAGACCGGCAAGCGCTTAGATCGGCTGGTCTCGTTCCTGACGCCGGATAAACTGCGCGCGCGTCGGCAGGTTACATATGCCTATTTCATCTACACGCTTTCTCTGATCATCCTGTATCTGATCCTGTGTGCCTATGCCGAGGTCCTGTTGCCTCTGATCGGCGGTCAAAACCTATTGCCCGAGATCGGGGCCAGCACATTGCCAACCGAGGCGTCCACAAGCACGTCGCCTGCGTCAGACACCCCAGCCGAACCGACGACGGGTTTTGCGCCGATGGGAACATCAGCCGTCGAATTCTGGATAGAAAGTCTTAAACCCGCTGTGAGCTCCGATCCTGTGGACACTAGTTCAGGCATTAATATCGCACCCGAAGTATCCATGGGGCTGGCCCTGGTCATGGTTGGGCTGGCACCATCAATTAAGGCGCTGGTTCGCGTGGATGAATGGTTGCGCATGTTTGCGCATCGCGTTGCAGGAATTCCGACCTGGGTCATCGATACCTCAGACGCATTGCGGTCAAACGCCAAGGTTTTGCGGTTTTTCACGGACGGTGAAGAGGACAACTCCAGCGAATATCTGATTTCAGAACCCGAACGCAAAAGGGTTATGGATCTGCACAATAAGGCCAAGCCCTTTCTGGGCAATCTGGATGATTTCATTCTGAATATCGAAGTCATCCTTGTGGCGTCAGCCTGGTTTTTGGATGAAAAGCTGCGGATTACCGGGGCTGGTGACAAAAACCGCTTCGAAGAAATCGAAAATGAACTGCGCCGCCGAAAGAACGAGTTGTTCAGTGCTGCGAACAGTCCCGATATTTCACATGAAGGATGGGATGCCGTGGCCACCGCCGCTGATGAGTTGGCCAGCGATTTCTGCGTGCTGATCGCCCTTTACGACGAACAGGACGTCATTCAACCCTATGATCAGCGCCCTGCCCCGACCGAAAGCCAGCGCCGCGCAAGGGCCAGACTGAGGCAATTCGTAGACGTCCTTTACAAAAACAAGACCGAACCACTGATGCAGCGTCGTGGTAACAATCTGGCGCTGTTCTGGACGCTGACAATTGTGCTGATCTGGACGGTCGCATGGGCCGCACTGTGGCCGGGACGGGCGGAATTCAACCTGACTTGGGGCTTGCTCAGCAGCGATACCTACTGGAGAATCAGGCTGTATTCAATCAATGCATTCAACACCTACTGCATCGCTACAATCGTTGCGATCACCATTCGCTGGGTCCGCATGACCTCGGTCGCTGAGGACGGCCAGCGAAAGTGGGAAAACATGCGCTATCCCAACCACTGGACGCGATGGCTGCCGCAGGCCTTGAGCCTATTTTTGATTTCTTTCCTGGTTTCTACGGCATTGAACATCGCCGTGCAGATATGGCTCACAGAAACCCGAACCACCGAAGCAGAAGCCTGGCGCATGACATTCGAAGAGTTCATGACCTCGATCCGCTGGCGGTTTGAATACATGGGCCCGATTTCCTTCCGGGCTGCCTGTCTGGCGGTGCTTGTGATCGTGCTTTTGGATGCCAGGCAACGATTGTGGACGGATGCCGGGCGGTACGAGCAGAGACAGCGCAAGGGGCTTCCTTCTAGCGACCAGCTGAAATCGAATGCCAAAACCTGGCGTGAACTGTCGTTTCTGAACAGTCTAGCCTGGGTCGCAATTGGTGTGATCATGATGCTGATCATAACGCCTGTCATGCGCTATCTGTCGTTTCTGGCTGCGTCTCAGGATTATCCGCGACCGTTCGACCATATTGACGCTGGGCTGATGATCTGGGCGACGCTTTATACCGTTGTTCTGGCCGCTTTGGTGATGTTCTGCCTGTCCGAGGTTCTTACCCGTCGTGCATTCTATCGTGCCCCGAAAGAAACCGCAGACGGCATATCTTCTGACGTTGCGAGGGCTGAGAAATGAAAGCCACTGCCCGGATCACCCTGCTGAGCCTGATCTGTTTGCCTGCGCTTGCAGTCGGACAAGATACCCAGCCTGAGACCATTGTAAACGAGGATCGAAGCATCATCATGGGTGCGCGCACCGATGTACCGCCCTTTATCTGGAAAGACAAAAAGAGCCAAAAGTACCGCGGGCTTTTCTGGGACATCTGTGTTGAGGCGCTCGTGCGTTCAGATCGCCCGTTCGACACGGTGCCAATCTCGGCCGGGCAGCGGTCGGACCTTTTGTCCAATGGCAGTTACTGCACAAATGAGAACGAGAATTACGATTCATGCACCGCCGAGATTGGGACAGTGGATCTGTTATGCGATCCGACCACCGTAAACCTGAAACGGATGCAGACTTTCACGGAAATAGATGACGAACAAACAGGTGAAGGCTTGCACCGGTTTGTTTTTTCACCCATCCTTTATCTGGCAAACGGGTCGTATTTTCAGCTGGGGTATCCCAGAAGGGTCTTTCGAGAAAAGCTTGCGAAAGAACTGGAACGTCGATGCGTTCAGTTTCCGGGGTTGGACCCTGTCTTTTGTGACAAGCGTGAAAACCCCACCGGCTTGGAATGGCTTCGCAGACCCGATAAGTCGTTGTTTGGCAGAAAGCCAAGCATAGACTGGAAAACCGCCTGCGATGCTATCCTGAATGCCATGGCAACTGATCTGGAGCTGCCAGACTCTACTGAAGATCAGAAGCGAAAAGTTTGGCCTCCGCAAATTTGGCCGGAGCCGGACCCGGTACAGCCTGAGTTCGAGATTTGGGGATACCTCGACGGGTCGACCATCGGACCGTCAGTTGTCAAGGCCGCCGAATTGGCGCCTTCGTCCATCGGCATTTGCACACAGGCTTTTGAATCCCATACCTCGGCCACCGAGGCGTTCTGCAACGGCAAGATTTACCGTTATTTCGGAGATGTCGATCTGGTTCGAGCGTCGGTCGACGCCTATCGCGCCAACAACTCGGACAATGACTGCCCCGCAGATGAAACGCGATCCTCCCAGGGAACTTATGAACCCTATGCCTTAGTTCTTTCCAACGAAAACAGCGGCTTCCCCGAGGATTTCACGCTGGCGCTATATTCCATGTTCACCGACGGCACGATTGCCCAGATGTTCAACGGGCGGTTCGGGGAAAGACGGCAATCTCAATACCTTGAAACATTGTTCAGAATTAACAGCATACCAACCGGCGACGTGAATCCCGAGGAATAGAACGGCAAATTTATCGCTATCTATCAGGCTGTTTTGAATAAAAACCCTGCTGCCTCGTAGGGACAATGAATATTCCCGGACCGCCACGGTCCTCGTTCTGCATTCTGATGACCGGAGAAAGAGTTGTGTCTGGTGGTATAGACAAAAAGTTTATTACAGCGCGCGGTGTCCGCAAGGACTGGGTCGATTTGAGGGATCAACCGTTTGTGCCTGGCCTGTCCATCCTTTTGGACAGTGTGTCACTTGACCACAAACTAACGGATCCCATCCCCGGCACGGATTTGAGGCAGCCGATCTTTGGCGTCCGCAATCAAAAGCACACACAGCGTTGCGTCGGATATTCGCTGGCCGCTCTGATCGACATTCAACGCTGTTTGCAATTGCTGCGCCGCCCTGACGGACAGGCCAAGTTGGAGCAGAAAAGGGATACACTTCGCACGGATATCGCCAGCGCGGACATGCTGTACAGGATGGCCTATTTCCATGACCGTTACCCGGACAACAACGAGCAGCAGGAAGTCGCGGGCATACGCTCGCTCCGTTCTGCCATAAAGGGGTTTTACCATCACGGTGCCTGTCTGGACTGGCCCATGGACACTAAAGCCACTGAAGAAAGCAGGTGGCAAAGCACAAGCTATTTCCCGCAAAGCAAAGACAATCAAACCTACTACCCGTCTGTCGCCCAGGCGAAAAAGGCGCGTGAAATCGGGTTAGGAGCCTATTTTCGCCTCGCATCTTCGCTCAACCACTATCATTCGGCGCTCAACCAGGCCGAGGCTGTATTGGTCTCGACCCAAATCCATGACGGGTGGCTGAATGTGACAGCAGCCAACGGAGGCATCATCCCTTGGCCCCCCAAAGAAGGCCTGATTGGATATCATGCGGTGGTTCTGACAGGATATGACAGCAACGGGTTTCATGTTTTGAATTCCTGGGGTTCGGACTGGGGCGGGTACCGTGGACAAGCGGGCATCGCACTTTGGTCTTATGCCGATTGGGCAAAAAACATCATTGACGCTTGGGTTCTGCGGCTTGGTGTGCCTGCACCAAAGGCCTTTGACGTCTCTATCGGCGAACAAGGGTTAAACCGGCTGTACCAACCCATTCAATCCGGTTCGACACCCTGCTTCGAACTGGTCGGCCATTTCATGCATCTGGACGATGGTCTGCATGTATCGACAGGATCCTATCCCTCGTTTCCTTCTGGCTGGGCGAAAACCTGCGCCTATCTGAAAGACACGCTGAAATCCAAACGAAAAAAGCTTGCGAAGTCGGAACAGCCCTACAAGGGTGTGCTGGTCTGGATACCCGGCAGTCTGGAGGGGATAAAACCCGCCTTTGATGCCGCTGTGTCGCGCAAACGCGCAATCAAGGACCTTGAGCTGTATCCTTATTCCGTTTTCTGGTGCAATAGCTTCGCGGAAACCTCGCTAGAGGTTTTTGACGTTCTCTTTGACGATTGCGCGCAGCAGGCCGGGGAGCGCGCCCAGCATCTGGATGCGCTGATCGAAGAGCGCGTGCGCGGCATTGGCCGGGCTTTTTGGCGCGAAATCGAAACCAGCGCAAAGAAAACCCTGCGCGGCCCAACCGAACACCCGACCGAGCCACCGCAAACCGACGATGACTGGCCGGGCTATGTAACCTGCTTTCTGCGCGATCTGATTGCATTGAAGGACCAAACGCAGTGCGAAATTCATTTGGTCTGTGAAGGCGCTGGCGCGTTGGTCGTGCACGAGATGCTATTGTTGATTGCCGAGGACAAGAAAAGACCGGCCAAACGGCAGCTTCTTTCAAACCACGATGCCACGACCCTGTTCGATACGTTGCATCTGGTTCACCCGGTCATCGGCCTTCGGCGCGCCAGCCGGTACCTGACACCTTGCCTTGAGGCGATGAATGGCGAGCAAACCGGGAAGGACCGATCACCCAGCCGGTCGCAAACCCCAACCGTCACACCGCGAGTCGATTTGTCGGACAAGCAACTGTCAGGCATCCGGGGTCGGATTTACGTGCCCGCCCCGAGCCTTGAGAAAACCCTGCACTTTGGCCGTTACAGCAAGCCGCTGCTGCATCTGGTGGCGCACGCCTTCGAAGATCCCAACTACGTCCTGTCGGAAACCGGTACTGTTCAGCGGGGTCAGCATCGCGATTTTCTGGGTGCGGCCGACATTGCGGGCAATCGGGATTTTCCGGCCCAATCGGCAATTTTCCAACTCAACCGCATATCGAAGCAATCGGAATCCGGTGATCCGGTTACGCAATCGGACCTGATGCGGGACCCCACAATTACTGAAAGCATTTTTAGAACCATCCGGGACCGACGCAAGTAACCCGGTGCATCAGCATGGAGGACGCTGAGAATGGCAAAAATATCCGTTGAACAACTTATGGCGAAAATGGCCGACCCGTCGATTGAAGAAAGCGAACTGGCCCAGTATTTCACCGTGGATCAGGATGCCTCGGGCGCTTTTGCGCCGCAGCTCAAGATCAACCCGTCCACCGTTCAGACCCCGCGCGGTGCCGATGCGGACCAACGCACGGCGGCCTTGATGAATTCTGCCAACTGGTTCGCCCGCCTTCGTCGGCAATCCCGGTTCCGCAAGGCGCTGTCAAAGGGGTATGACGGACCGATCATCGTTTCAGAAGGAGATAGCTGGTTTCAGTACCCGCTTTTACTGAAAGATACGATTGATCACCTTATGGACGACTACGCCGTGTTTTCGCTGGGCGCAGCAGGCGACTTGCTCAAGCGAATGGCGGACAAACGTGAATATGTCTCGGCCCTTCGGGCAACAGGGGCGGAAATCCTGCTATTGTCCGGCGGTGGCAACGATCTGGTTGCCGGTGGCGCGCTTGCCTCTCATCTGGAAGAGTTCGATCCAGCACTACAGCCAGAAGACTATCTGCTGCCTTCCTTCCACCGCCTGTTGGACGATGCCCTGCACCATTACGGCCGCATGTTCCGTGAGGTGCAGACCAAATTCCCCCATGTCTCGATACTGTGCCACGGCTACGACTATCCGGTGCCGAACAAGGACCGCTGGCTGGGCAAACCGATGGAAAGCCGGGGCATCCGCAGCAGGTCTTTGCAAAAAGCCATAGCGGCGCGGATGATGGACAATTTCAACCGCCGCCTGCGGCGGCTTGCAAACGCGATGCCGCATGTCACCTATCTGGATTGCAGGGGCGTAGTGGGCGATCACCGCTGGCATGACGGCCTGCATCCGACCGACGAAGGCTATGGCGATTTGGCAAAGAAATTCCGCCGCGAGATCGAGGTTCTTGCCAATTCCCGCAGCGGCCCGTCAATGGTCATCAGCGGCCCGTTTGGCAGGGCGTCGGAACTGTCACGGGCAATGGCCGCTCCGCCGGTCATTGCCGGAGGCCAGCCAAACGGTATGTCGCTGCATGTCGGGCTGAATACGGTCGATCCCGATCACTATGACGGGTGGGACGGCCGATTGACCGCCTGCGAAGCCGATGCGCAAGCGATGGAGACGCTTGCAACCGCCGAAGGCTTTACCCCGACCCGCCTGCTGACCTCGGATGCGACGCGGGAAAACGTGATCGAACAGATCCGCCGCGCGGCGCGTGACCTGAAAGGCGGCGACATGTTCCTGATGACGGTTTCGGGCCACGGCGGTCGCCTGCCCGATTTCAATCAAGACGAAGATCATGATGGCGACATCAAGATGGATGAAACTCTGTGCCTGTACGATTTCCAATTGGCCGATGACGAGCTTTACATGCTGTGGTCGGAATTCCGGGTGGGCGTGCGGGTTCTGATGGTGCCCGATACCTGCCATTCGGGATCGATGGTCAGGTTCGGCCCGGCGGGTCCCTCCATGTTGTTCGGACGTCAGATCGATGCACCGCTTGGGGTACGCGCTATGCCTCTCAACGTCGAAGACCGGGTCTGGCGCGCGAATGAGGCTGTCTATCGCGAGGCATCGCGATCTTACTCGGCCCTCAAGGAAAGCGTGATGACAAATCCGCTGTCGACGCCAGTCAAGGCCTCAGTTCTCAATCTGGGTGCCTGCAAGGACGAGCAGTTTGCAATGGACGGCGCGCAATATGGCGCATTTACCGGTGCCTTGTTAAAAGTCTGGAACAACGGACGATTCCCGGGGGATTACCGTGCATTCCGGGCCGAAATAGACGCCGAAATCGACAGCCCCAGCCAGACGCCACAACTGTTTGAAAAGCTGGTATCCGACCCAGACTTTACTGGCGACAGACCCTTTACCCTGCGTCCCGGAGGGGCCGCAAGTGCCATACACACCCCGACCGTACCAGCCCCCATGGTCGAGGATGAAACCGAAGGCGACGGTGAAGAAGCGGATCAGATTGATCAGGCACAGGCAGACGCAATCCTGTCCGCCAAACATCGCGGCGCGGGGTTCCGGGATTCGCAAGCGGCGCTGACCTGGGCTGACTATGCCGACTTCGACGCCTTCATACGGTCCCTTGGCCTCAGGCATTTTTCCACTGACGAGTTTCTGATTTTGGGCGGCGCCCACAGCACACCCGGCGGTAACTGTCAGGGCAAGAACACCTACCCGCCGCGTGCGCTGTGGACAAATATCGCGGAAACGGCCCGGGTGCTGGAACATCTGCGCGAACGTCTGGGCAAACCCATCGTGATAACCAATGCCTATCGGGGACCGGCCTATAACGCCTGCATAGGTGGCGCCAGCGGCAGCCAGCACATGAAGTTCACCGCGCTTGATTTTCAGGTTCGGGGCATGTCGGCCCCGGATGTGGCGCAGGCGCTGCGTGTGTTGCGCGACCGTGAGCATTTGTTCAAAGGCGGGATTGGGCGCTATAACAGCTTTACCCATGTCGACACGCGCGGGACCAATGCCACCTGGCCGCCCGCCTTCCGCAACAGCGCCTTGCCCGCCGCAACCTCGATGGCACCCGCAGGGCCGCGGAACCTGACCGAGCGTCTGGCCATGCTGAACAGCCTTGAACTAGCCCCGATGCGTGGAAGACGGTCCAAAAACGCAAGCTCGGCATTTGCTGATCCGGTTGTCCGGTCCTCTAACGCCTTTGACCCCAGTTCTGAGCTTGCAGAAAAGCAGCAAACCCTTGCGGCCGCTGTCAGCGCGTCCAGCGTCATTTCTTTTGTCGAAAACCTGACGCCGGGCCAGAAAGAGGACGTACTGCTGTCAACGCTGTTTGCGCAGCGTGCTGCGGACAGTCAGTTTGATCCGGTCAATCAGCGCGAGGCATGGTTTGCCCGGTATATGGAGATACTGAGCCTACTTGGCTGGGTCCGCGAAGAAGCACCCTTTACCACCAGTCAAAAAATGCAGGGGAGTGGCAGCTTTGACAAAGTGATCCTTTCCACTCTGGCCCAGGTCGCAACGGGAAATCAGTTTGAGATTGTCAAAAGTGCGATCGAGGCCCTGCGCGGTTTGTCGAATGATGATGGAAAGATTAAACTGTTCGACCTAGAAACTTCGCAAACGAAGGGTGGCAATTTCCAGATTGGTGCCGCTGAGGCAGCCGGAGATGTGATCAACATTGCGCTTGGGGCCTTCAACTTCACTTACAAGGATCAAAAGCAGAATATTCTCTTTGTTGCCTGGGGTAAAAATGAGCTCGATTACTGGCTGGCCGCGCAAAACCTGTCGCTGAGCACAACGATCTACGATGCCGTGCGCGAACTGGTGAAGACCCGGCTGGCAGATACACGTAAAACGCTGATCGCAGATATCCCGTTAAGCTAAGTCTAAGCTTGCACCTAAACTACGATCTTTCTGTGTGGTGATCCCAGACACAATCTCGCCCGGCTTATTGCCGGGCTCTTTTTGGGGGAAGGACTATCTCCGAAACCTCGAACCAAAATGCACCCAACACGCGGGACACCAATGCCGCACAGACCAAGTCGCCGGAAAGGATAGGCCGCAGTTTCACTTTTCCCTGGCGGTTTCATGACCGCCCACATATCTCAACTCGCCAATATGGCCGACTTGTGCGGGATAGAGTCGCTGCGATTGGGTGGGAACCCGGCGGCTACGGCACCCACTCGCCGCGCCGGACCAAGGCGGCGGAGATCGAAATCAAAACCGTAAATCTCAGGGCTGTTCAACTGCCGCTCGGACACACAAGGGTTGACAGCGCCATCAGATATCTTGGTGTCGAACCTGAAGATGCGTTGAGCATCGCCGAGCAAATCGACGTTTGAACCATGTTGGCGGTCGGTACTTGCCGTTCGCCAATCCAGATATGACCCAAGATCGCACCGTAGCAGTGGAGCGGTTCAAGCCCAGCGCGGACACACTCGTCATCTCAGCAAGCCTCATCCGTCTGAGTGCCATCCTTCCTCTCGAAGTAGACTAACGACTTCATCAATCTCAGGATGGCGTCTCGATCTATGTGGAAGCTCGAGGGCCAACACCCGACCTGTTCCGATACTCTCCGATGAAACTTTTTTGAGTTGCCCAGAATGAAGCGCCTGCTCAACCAGACAACTGTGCCCCATAAGCACACCCGCGCCGGACTTCGCTTCTTCTACGGCAAGGGCGTAGAGCGAATATCGCGGCCCCTTTTGGGGATCACCAACTGAAACACCCGTCGCCTCTGACCACAAAGACCAGTCATCTTCCCAAGTCTGATCGTGCAGCAACTGTACGGCCTCTAGATCGAGAACATCTGCCATTTTCGGTGAACAAACGGGAAGGATTTCGTCTTTCGCCAGCACAATCTGATCCGGTGTTCCAGCCGGGACGGAAAAGAAGACCGACAGATCATATAATTCTCTCGATAGGCTGGGAGGGTTCTCCAATGCTGTCACCGAGATATTCAGGTCGGGACGCCTCTCGCGCAATTTGCCCAATCGCGATGGTAACCATAGCTGCGCGATTGAGGGCAAAGCCGCAATGTGGATATCAGGGTTGGGTGCCAGGTTTCGGAGACTTTGCGTCGCCGCCGCGAGAAGATCAAAGGCATGTGTGAACTCTGCTGCTAGCTTGCGACCAGAGGAGGACAATGAAACGCCGTGGGCACCTCTTTCAAACAGGGTAGTGCCAGCCCAGACTTCCAAAGCTTTTATATGTTGTGATACCGCGCCGGCCGTAACGCCCAACTCTTCGGCCGCGGAAACGAAGCTTTCCAGCCTCGCCGCAGCCTCGAAGGCACGCAGAGCATTAAGGTGTGGCCCCTTGGGACGACGTGGTGCAACAGCCATAGAACTCAGCCTTAGTTTTTCTACGCTCAGAAATAGCAAAAATGGTTTGCCTTGTCATTCCGATCTGTCCAATCTGGGTGCAGCCAAGAGGGGAAATGCGATGACAATAGAAATGAGAAACTGGGTGCCAGCCGACAGCGAAGCACTGGTCCAGAAGATCGCGACCGAAACGTCACGCACCTCGTCCAAGGCGCTGCTGGATCGGATTGAGCATTTAGCCCACCGAAACCGGGAAATCCACGAGCAAGAATGCTTCAACCTGAATCCTGCGACCAACGTGATGAACCCGAGAGCTGAAGCATTGCTGTCTTCGGGAATTGGGTCCCGCCCGTCGCTTGGATACCCGGGCGAAAAATACGAGATGGGTCTTGAAGCTATCGAAGAGATCGAGGTCATCTCTGCGGAGCTTTGCGCGGAAATTTTCGACGCAAAGTTCGCAGAAATCCGCGTACCTTCCGGTGCAATTGCGAACCTCTATGGTTTCATGACCACTTGCCAAGCTGGCGATACGATCATCGCACCACCGGCCTCGATCGGTGGGCACGTAACGCATCACATCGCAGGATGCGCCGGGTTGTTTGGTTTGCGAACCATAGATGCACCAACCGATGCCGATGGCTACACCGTTGATCTCGACCAACTCCGCACGCTTGCGCGCAAGGAGCGTCCCAAATTGATCACGATAGGCGGCAGTCTCAACCTTTTTGAGCACCCGGTCAAAGAAGTACGTGCCGTTGCAGATGAAGTCGGTGCCAAAGTGATGTTTGACGCCGCGCACCAATGCGGGATCATCGCAGGAAAAGCCTGGCGCAACCCGTTGGTCGAGGGCGCACATTTCATGACGATGAGCACGTATAAGAGCCTCGGCGGCCCGGCCGGTGGTCTGATCGTTACAAACGATGCGGAGATCGCAAAGGCTCTGGATGCCATTGCATTCCCAGGCATGACGGCAAATTTCGATGCCGCAAAGTCAGCCGCACTTGCCGTGACAATGCTTGATTGGCGCGACTACGGACGGGACTACGCTGCCGAGATGATCGCAATGTCCCGCGCAATGGCCGAGAGTCTCGATGCGCAAGGTGTTCCAGTTTTTGCAGGTCGCGAGGGCTTTACTGCATCTCACCAGTTCGCCGTTCTGGCAGAAAGGTTTGGCGGTGGACAGGCTGCATCCAAGACCCTGCGCAAAGCCGGGTTCCTGGCGTGCGGTATTGGCCTGCCGGTGCCGGAAATCGAAGGTGACATGAATGGACTGCGCATCGGTACACCCGAGTTGGTGAGATGGGGTATGACGTCGCATCACGCCGACAGACTGGCTTCTCTAATTGCGCGCGGTCTTAAGGGCGACGATATCGCCGCCAAAGTGGCGGACTGGCGCCGTCACTTTGCGAGCGTGCACTTCGTTCACGGCTAGAAATTTAGTAGTCGCCGCAGGAGAACGGATGTCTGCTTCGTCCGCGAGGCAGCCTTTCATAATCGTTTCACAGAACGGCCATAACTCAACCAGAGATCGCTTCGCATAAAACCGCTTTAGCGCTGCTAGCAGTTTCTTTTGATCTGACTAATCATAAAGTGTTTGCAGTATCGTACCATTCGAAACCCGTTCGGCGAAGGACTGCAATGCGGACTTCGCGAGCATTCTCTGCAATTGGACCGATGTCGGCTTGCTAGGCAAAGTGGGTATTTGTTGAGGCGAATTATCACCAACGTATCAGGGGCGAATCTTAGATTTGTGATCACTTACAGTCTGACAAGAGTTTTGCCGGTAATCATCTTTGCGCCCATCGCCGCCAACCTTATTTTGCGCTAGTCCAAACCTCGGGGTTGATCATGTGAACGGGAGCGTTTTCAGAATAGGCGTTCACCTGATCGAAAATGTCAGAGAATTGCAGGTCGAATTCATCCTCGGTCACAAAACCAATATGCGGCGTCGCAATCAGGTTTGGATGTGAAAGCAACGGGTCATTCGGGTCGGTAAGTGGCTCTGTGTCAAAGACATCAATTGCGGCCTTGCCGGGATGCCCGGCATTCAAAGCATCAAGCAATGCATCCTTCACGATAAGACCTGCACGGGATGTGTTTACAAACAGCGCCCCCGATCGCATCTGCGCGAAATCAGACGCTGTGATAATACCGTGAGTGTCTGACTTCAGACGCACATGAACCGAGACTACATCGCTTAGCGCAAAGAATGCCTCGCGGCTTTCAGCGACCTGAACACCATCTGCCTTCGCGCGCGCCCGGCCTTCATCCGAGGACCACCAGACAACATTCATTCCGAATGCCTCGGCATAGCCGGCAACCGCACGAGCGATACGGCCATATCCATACAGCCCCAGTTGCCGCCCCCTAAGGGTTTTGCCAACTCCGGCCTGCCAATGCCCCGCTTTGACCGAAGCCATTTGAGCCGGCAAATCACGCATCCCGGCCATGATCAGCGCCCATGTCAGTTCGGCTGCGGCATAGGAGGGCGTCCCGCCATGCATGTTCGAACAAAGCAGCACTCCGTTATCCGAGCATGCCTGCACATCTACATGCGGGTAGACACTGCGCTGGCTGATCAATTTCAGGTTTGGGAGTTTTTCAACTAGATCGCGGGTGATCTTGGTGCGTTCGCGAAACAAAACCAGCGCCTCGGCCTCCTGCAAGCGTGCGGCCAACTCGTCGGTATCCTCGACATGATCTGTCCAGATCTTCACGTCGTGGTCAGAAAGCTTTTCAAAACAGGGCAGGCACTGCAGCGTGTCAAACCAATCATCCAGAACGTGAACTTTCATCGACTTTCTATACCCTGCTCGGTGCTCAGTTTTCTTGGCGTCGGCACGAAATGACATGTGTCCAGTGCTTCAAGCGCATTGCGAACCCTTTCGCGTTGATCCAGCAAATAGTTGAATTGCTCATCACATCCGGCAATCGGCGTCGGGTAGTCTGCGATGTCCCTCCGCAGAGCCGACCACGCCAGCCTGAGTTCCTGACGCGCGATATCAAGACATTCAGAATAGTCGTCCATCGTGGCACCCTCATAATGTATACCATAGTATACTAAACAGAGTTTACCATATCAACTCCCGTTCCACACAGATTCTGGTACATAGACATGTCCATCCGCCAGCTTTCGCGCCGTCCGCACCAAACCGGCAGAGTTTACGTTAAACCCGCCATTATGTGAGAATTCCACCAAAACGTCGATCTTGCCTGAGGCGTGTTCCAATATAACTTCCGCCGGGCTTGCATCGGGGCGATCCAATAGCCCGTCAGCCACCGTGCCGGGCGTCAAAGCGCAGGATGCCATACACTGCGCACCGGTGACCGCCATTGTTGGATGGGTCTTCCACGGCATAAAATACCGAACCGCAATGGTTCCACCTTCCTTGGCTGGCGCAAAGAGGCCGAATTTTGGGGTCACTGATTTTGATACATCCCCCATACCCATCAACTTTCCGGCTTCGATCCGCACCGCTTCCATACGATCAAAGAAATCGCGGTTGGCATCCAGTTCTTCGGCGCTTTCATACCCTGTCAGGCCAAATTCTGTGGCCTGCGCTATGACCATTGGCATGGCAACATCCATGCAGGTCAAATCGATCCCCTGCACTGTTTCGCGCAGGTTTCCAGTAGGTAGAAATGCGCCTGTTGCCGAGCCTACAACACCCATGAAACTCAGTTGCACAGGCGCAGATTGGCCAGGAACGCCAGCAATTTCCGCATCGCCCTCATAGGCCAGTTCACCACCTGGGGTCTGCACTCGGGCGATGACCCGCGCACCCGTGTTTACAGCGCGAATGCGAATTTCTGTCTCATCGCCCTGTGGCTTAAACAACCCCATCTCGATCGCAGCCGGAGCGACTCCGGAAAGGATGTTTCCACAGGTGGGTTTAAAATCGACCAATTTCTCCTCAACCGAAACCTGCGCGAAGAAATAATCGATATCGGCCCAGTCATCCTCGCTGACTGAAAGCATCGCAACTTTAGTCGTCACCGCTGTACCGCCACCGATTCCATCGATGTTAATCGCTTGACCCGCCCCAAGGGCAGCAGCCAACACGTCGGCCAACGTCTCTAAATCCTCTGGCAGATCAGAACGACGAAAGTAAGGCCCGCGAGAAGTGCCGCCGCGCATGAAAATATACGGGATTGCTGTCTGGGTCATCTCGAACCCTCCTTTACGAACCGTTGAAATTTCTGATTTCAGCGCTGCCCGGACCGCCAGATTGGCAGGCCGGGTAATCGTGGTGCGCCTACTTGAGTGGCCAAGGCAGGGTCACCATGTCTTGCAGCAGACCCGGAGGGAAATCCCTGTTCAACGCCCCGGCCATGAAGCACATGAAACCGACTCCGCAAGCGGTCAGGATCAGGGTCATCTGCCAGCTGGACCCGGCGCGAATGCGGAAGAATGCGATCAGGAACCCGATCAGGGCGAGGATGAAGCCCACAACCCAAGTGGCCGCGATCAGACTTGCAAACCACGCGAGCGTTGACCAAAGTCCATGCGGCGCGTTCGCGTCCTCGCCAGCAAGCTCCTTGTCAGCAAAGATCGCGTCCCCCTCGGGTCGCCGCATCATCTGGATCAACAGGATCACGCAGCAGAACAAAGACACGCCGCCGATCACCAGTGGGATGATCTTATCAGTCATATTGTAGTCAGGGATCATGTTGGCATTGATCAACGCCACGATCAGATAAGCCATGATCACCAGCAGGAAGACCAGCGGCGCGCGCTTGCTACCAGATTGGACTTCACCCTCGGACATGATCATTTTGGCCTGCCGAATGCCAAGAATGACGGACACCACAGTGACGATGATTAGAACAATTACGATGGGGCTGAAGACATACTCCATGCCTTCAGCAAAGCTCTTTCGGAATCTGAATGAGGCGATCTGGAAAGCCTGGTTGGTGAATTTCTCAACCGGGTTCGACAGAACGAACCCAATCAGAAAGGCCGGGCGCGACCAGTCGAAACGGCGCAGAAAGATGCCGATCAGGCCAATCACGAATAGGGCCAGAAGGTCTTCGAAGTTTTGACCGGACTGGAAGGCCGCGAAGCTGATCAACATGAACAGGAACGGGGCCAGATAGGTGAAACGGATCGTAGTCAGTTTAGCGATCCCGCCCGAGGCTGCGATGCACAAGATGGTGCCGACCACGTTGGCCAATGCCAGCAGCCATACGATCGAATAAGTTATGTCGAGATTGTCCTTGAGCATGCTCGGACCGACTTCGATATCACCCGACCCCAACAGAGCCACCGCGCCGATGAAGATCGCCATCGAGCCGGAGCCCGGGATGCCGAACAGCAGCGTCGGCACCAGCCCGCCGCCTTCCTTGGCGTTGTTCGAGCTTTCAGGCCCGATGACACCGCGCACTTCGCCTTTGCCGAATTTGCTTTTGTCTTTCGTGGATTGCACCGAGTGGCCATAAGCAATCCAGTCTACGACCGAGCCACCGAGGCCGGGAATGACGCCAACGACCACCCCGATTATCGAACAGCGAACCGAAAGCCATATGTTTGCAGCCCAGTCTTTGACCCCATCAAACCAACCGGCACCCAGCGAGGCGCCTTTGGCGATAGATTGATCCTGCCGCAGCAGTGAAACGATTTCGGGAACGGCAAAGATGCCCAAACCCACGATGACCAGTTTCAGACCGTCCGTTAGATAGGGAATGTCATAGGTCGCCATACGCAAAGAGCCGCCCGCGTCGGCCTCTCCGATGGTGCCGACCATCAGCCCCAATCCGGCTGCAGCAACACCTTTCAATGGGATACGCCCCGCCAGAATGGCAACCATCGACAGGCCCAGGATGGTGATCATCAGCATCTCAGGCAAACCGAATGCCAGTACGATGGGCCGGGCGACCAGAATGAACATGGTCAGGAAAGTTGCGCCGACAAGCCCACCAAACAGCGATGAGGCGAAGGCGGCCGACAACGCGCGGGCTGCTTCGCCATTTTTAGCCATTGGGAAGCCGTCCAGCACGGTGGCCTGCGAAGCAGAGCTGCCGGGGATGCCCATTAGAACCGACGCGAAGGTGTCAGAGGTCGGAACAACGGCTACCATCCCGATCATCAGCGCCAGTCCAAGGATTGGGTCCATGCCGAACATGAATGGCAGCAACAGGGATAAACCAGCAATGCCGCCAAGCCCTGGGAACACACCTACAGCCAGACCCATAACGACACCGAGAACAAGATATCCCAGTACAATGGGTTGCAGGATCAGACCCCACGCGTCACTGAGCGCAGGAAGAGCGGTGGCGAAAACCTCCATAGCGGCCGCCTTTCATTCAATTTTGGTAGGGTTCAAAAAGCGCGCGCCCGTTGCTGCAGGCACGCGCTGTGAATGGTCGGCTTAGTTCAGCTCGACACCGTAGGCTTCTTTCAGCCAGTTCAGGACATAGGCCTTGGCGTTGTCGTCGACGTTTGTCGCGGTTTGCAGCGCCGACTTGGAGCCGTCACCTACAAACACCGGATACTTACCCACGCGCTTCGAGGAAATGTCAGCAAAATCGCCGCGCTCGGTCACAGCCTGGAACGCAGCGGTGTATGCGTCGACTACTTCCTGAGGTGTATCACCGGGCAGGAAGGCCAGCTTCTGGACCGGGAACCCGGCTACAAAGAACGCTTTCCACGCATCCCATGCCTCACCGCTTGTTTCGCAGCCATCAGTCGCCTCGCAGACCTCTTTGAAGGTCGGAATGTCCGGGAAGGTCGGGTCACGAACGATGTTGCCATCGGCGTCCAGTGCCCCCCATGTCATCATCGGCACAGCCTGACCGGATTCAACCAGCGGGGCGGAACCACCCAGATAGCCGGACGAGGTTTGATAATCGATATTAGCTTCGCCCCGTTCGAACATTAGACGACCGTCTCCGCGACCCTTGATGCCGAAGACCGGCTCGACATTCATGCCAAGCATTTGCCAGGCCAACAGCGGTACAAGGTCAAGACGCGTCGCACCCTGCGAACCGTAGATGAAGTTGGTGTCTTTCAGCGCGTTGGCGGAGCCATCGAACTTTGCTCCGTCTTCGGCGTTCAGATAGGCAACACCACCTGTTCCCGACGCCATGACCGGAATCCAGTCATTGTATTCATAGCGAACGCGTGGATCGCTTAGCAGATATGGGAACTGGGTAGAGCCAGAGGTGCCAAACAGCAGCGTGCCATCGTCGTGACTTTGTTCTTGGAACCAGTTTGCGCCTTTGGTCGAACCAGCGCCCGGCATGAATTTCACGACAACAGTCGGTTGACCCGGTAATGCTTCGGAAAGAAGCGGCGCAAAGAAGTTGGCCCATTTGGCAGACCCGCCCGTTTCCGAGAACGGGATCACCCATTCAACAGTCTTGCCCGAGAAATCGACCTCGGCAGCGGCAGGTGCGGCGATTCCGGCGGCGGCGATCAGCCCCACGACGGCGCGACGGGTGAAGTTGGAAATGGCCATTGGTTCCTCCCTATAGACCAGACAACCACGTCGGCGCCCTCTGCGCCACCGTGATCGTAAATAGAACTGTGGGGTTGATTCCCCCTCCCATCTGGCAATCATGGAGCGCCAACCTTGCGCGAAACTTGCAGGAGACCCGATGCGGATCGTCATCGTCGAAGACAACGAGACCCTCGCCAATGCCATCGCTTACCGCCTGCGTGACCGTGGTCATGCAGCAGAAGTGCTTGCGGATGGCGATGAGGCTGACGTGTATCTTGCGCAAGAAGGCGCCGATTTGGTTGTTCTGGATATCAATTTACCCGGACAGTCAGGGCTGGAGATCCTGAAATCTCTTCGCAACCGTGGCGACGGTGTACCAGTGATCCTGCTTACTGCGCGTGCCGAAACAAGCGACCGGGTTTCGGGGTTGGACATGGGAGCCGATGATTATCTGGTTAAGCCATTCGAAATGGACGAGTTGGAAGCACGTATCCGAGCGCTTTCTCGACGCAAAGATCTCGACTACGAAGCAAAAGAGAGCGTTGGCAAGTTAGATTTCGACCGCGCTGCGCGTCAGGTCAGTGTACAGGGCGAGGTTTTGGATATTCCGCGGCGGGAAATTGCAGTACTTGAATGCTTGTTGGAACGCAGGGGCAGAATTGTTCCCAAGGGCCAGCTTACAGATTATGTCTATGGCGTAGGGGCCGATGTCGAGGCCTCAGCCGTCGAGCCTCATGTGTCGCGGCTGAGAAAACGTCTTCAGAATTTGGGTATTAGAATAA
Source organism: Ruegeria sp. HKCCD4884 (assembly GCF_013110855.1). Lineage (NCBI taxonomy): Bacteria > Pseudomonadati > Pseudomonadota > Alphaproteobacteria > Rhodobacterales > Roseobacteraceae > Ruegeria > Ruegeria sp. HKCCD4884. The sequence continues at coordinate 58,875 of NZ_WVRJ01000006.1, read as the reverse complement.
AAACAGCCCGTGGCCTGGGATACCTGCTTGAGGTGCAGAAGTGATCAATCACGGCTCACTCAGGCTAAGGCTTTTTATTCTTATCCTAACCCCCTTGGTGCTACTTGCGGTTCTGCTTGGACTTTGGCGCTTCATGATCGCGCAGAAAACAGCCCAGGAGTTGTTTGACGACAGCCTCCTATCTGCTGGTCTTGCAATTTCGCGAGATGTTGCGATCTCAGGCGGTGACGCTCTGTCGCCCACAACACGCAGCTTGATCCGCGATGCGTCCGGTGGGGAGATATTCTATCATGTAACGGGTCCGGGTGGCATCTACGTGACAGGCTATGCGTATCCTCCTGCGTCCTCGACCCCGTTTGTCCAAGACGCGTACGAGCCGTTTTTTTTCGAGGCACTCTACCGTGAGGAACCGGTGCGCGTTCTGAAAATGACAGAACGGGTGACTTTAGAAAATCTTATCGGAGATGCTACGGTCACAGTTTGGCAACGAATGGCGGATCGCAACGCGTTCGCCAATGAACTGTCATTACGCGCAGGAATTCTGATGGGAATTCTGCTGGCCACTCTCGCCATTGTGGTATGGTTCGGGGTCGCTCGCGGCCTGAGGCCCTTGTTGGATTTGCAGGACGCGATCGACCTGCGTTCACCGGATGATCTCAGTGAAATCAAGCGACCTGTCCCGGTCGAAGTTCAAGGTGTTGTCAGAACCTTGAACCGGCTGTTTGGGCAGGTTGAAAAAAGTATAAATGCCCATCAGGTGTTTATATCCGAAGCAGCACATCAGCTGCGAAATCCGGCGGCAGCCGTGCAATCGATGGCCGAAGCGCTGCAGAACGCGAAAACGGACGACGATCGAGAAAAACGCATCTCAGAGCTTGTGGTAGCGGCAAAAAACTCAGCAACAGTGGCCGAACAGCTGTTGTCACTTGAAAGGCTCAGGCAGCCGACGCACCAAGATCAAATGGCTGATATTGATTTCCGCTCGGTTGTCGAAGAGGCCTGCATGGATATGGGCGTTCAAATTCTTGCAAAAGGTATCGAGTTTGATGTCACGATACCTGAGACGGCGGTCACGGTATCCGGTGATCGGGTATTCCTAATTGAGGCTATAAAGAACCTGTTGGACAACGCAGTCAAACACGGTGGCCCTAAGTTGAGCCGTATTTCAGTTGTGCTGCGCTGTGTCGACGAACACGTAAGTTTGACCGTGGCCGATGACGGAGCGGGCCTTTCGCCCGACCAAAGCGAAGCAGCATTTAGTCGGTTTTCGCAGTTGGAGTATTCCGAAGGTAGCGGATTAGGGCTGTCTATCGTCTCTGCAGTTGCACAGCGCCACGGGGGAACAGTCTTAATCAACCGAGTCGAAAAAGGAGCGAGCATTACGCTTAAGTTTCCGGTTGCTCTGTAAATTTAACAAATTATTTCGAGATCTAATTTAAAGCCCAGAGCCAATCACAATCAAAGTTCATTCTTACCGTTTGTAGTAGAAGTTCTGGTTTCCACGGACTACGGCCTTTTGTACGAGGCGCAGAATTCGTCAAAATGGGCTCACAGCCGACCTTGGAGCAAGCGCAGCATATTGTGTTAGGACGCTTTGGTCAGCGTCGAGTTGCCTTTCAATGACGGCTAAGTCATTGATTTTGCATCAACTGAGTTTACTCGGTCGCAACAAAGCTGCCATTGACGACACAAAGACCTTCCATCGCTTAGTCAGTGCACATAGGCTCATCTTTCTTCTCAAGCCCAAGAAGAGGTTAAAAAATCCGCAAACAACGTTGTTGGTAGATTTTCTAGGTTCGGTCAATAACATGCTTCAACTGGAGCATCGTTTTTTGAAGGAGCTACATTTGCTACGCGGGGCGAGCAAGAAAACAACTGGCGAGAGAGTGGACACAAATCATTTGAGTGAACGCGGGACAAACCGCCCGGGACTGCCGCTTTGGCGGGGTGAGTAACATTTAACTTAACATTTCCCCAGTTTGGCCGACGCTCAGCGTTCCGCCTTTAGCCACCTCGACATAGACACCCATGTCCGTATGTCCCATCAACTTCCGAATTAGATTGGGTATCTTCAAGTCCCGCTCGGCCGTATCCGGGTTCACCTCAGTGGCCGCACACCTTTTCGTACGTGAAAGTATCTTTAACTCGACATCGCCAAATCTAAGAACTGAACCAACTGCGTCCAGCTCAGAAAACGGGGGTAAGCCGTCTATCTCAATATTCGCCCGGAAGCGTGCTGGGTGGATTTCCGCACTAAGTTGTTCACCCAATTTCTCAACAGACGCCAGATTTAAAACGGATATCGCATTCATCATTTTAGGTGATACGACGGACACATCTGTAAACCGATGCGGAGCAGACGAAACGAAATTTGGCGGTTCGGGATCTCTTAAGCCGATCTCGGAAAAAAGGAAATTTGACGCATTTCTCCGATCTTCTGCTGTTAGCATATTAAAGCTACGTGTTTTGCCGTTTGCTTTGATCGCAAGATCTTGGGTCTCAATATCAAAATTCGTCTGAATACCTGCCAATGCAGCCTCATTCAGCAAGACGACAAATCGATCTTTCGGGAGCGGCTGCGGGTTCTGAACGTCGAAACCGGAGTTGTATCGGGCAAATCCGAACAGACGGTCACCTGGAATGCCATCTCCTGCACGCAGCGTTACAGTTTGCATGGACTCGGCGCTCAAGCCTTTTATTGGGTAGCGGTTCAATCTGACGATAGAGAGAGTTTTCATACGTTTGCACCTGACCAAACGAGTTATGCACGATCCCGGGTGGTGCGTGCTGTTTGAAGCTATATCCAATTCTCCTAGGTATCGACCAAATAATCTGTGAGTGCTTCAGCAGCGGGTTCGCTACACGTGTTGGTACCATGATGGCCGCCAAAGTGGGCCGCGCCAGTTTTTGTCGATATGGCAATTTAAAACCTTGCTGCTGAAAATAGATGCGCATCAAAGAAAACAAACAAATTCTATTAAAATCATAGGTTAAGACGACAAGATCAACGAACTTCCCTGCTCATTTGAGGTACGAACCTCAAATATTTCTGGACTTGAGGTGCGTACCTCAAATAGCCTTGGAGGTATGCCGCGATTCGCACATCCTCGATTGACGGCGCAAAAAGGGAGGAATGGATGACTTACACAAAACTGGCTTCGGCCAGCGCAATAGTCCTTGCCGCTACTACTCTTTCTACCAAGGCAAATGCTGAAGATCTGACGCTATGTTGGGCTGCATGGGACCCGGCCAACGCGCTTGTCGAACTATCAAAAGAATTCGAAGCAGAATCCGGCCACACGATGAACTTCGAATTTGTTCCGTGGCCAAATTTTGCGGACCGTATGCTGAACGAGCTGAACTCTGGGGGTAAGCTCTGCGACCTACTGATCGGTGACAGCCAATGGATCGGCGGCGGCGCTGAGAATGGTCATTATGTCCAGCTGAACGACTTCTTCGATGCTGAAGGCATCAGCATGGACGATTTCGCACCGGCCACTGTCTACGCGTACTCGACTTGGCCCAAAGGTACACCAAACTACTACGCGCTGCCTGCGATGGGCGATGCAAACGGCTGGTTCTATCGCAAGGACTGGTTCGAAAACCCAGAAATCCAAGCTGCATACAAAGAGGCGACTGGTCAAGACCTACGTGAACCTCAGTCTCAGAAAGAGTTGTTGCAGATCGCCCAGTTCTTTCAGGGTCGTGAAATCGACGGCAAGACTGTCTACGGTGCGGCAATCTTTACCGAGCGCGGCTCGGAAGGGATCACCATGGGTGTGACCGGAGCGCTGTATCCATGGGGTTTCAAATACGAAAACACTCCAGGGTCATATGACATGGAAGGTGCTGTAAACTCACCGGAAGCTGTTGAAGCTCTGGAGTTCTACAAGGAATTTTACAAAACGGCGACACCTCCGGGATATACCAACTCTTACATGGGTGAGAGCCTGGATGCCTTTAAATCCGGTCAGGTCGCCATGGCGATGAACTGGTTTGCGTTCTTCCCAGGTCTCTATGCCGACCCCAATACCGGCGGTGACAAGATCGACTTCTTTGTAAACCCGCCACAAAACCAGGCAGGTTCAACGCTTGGCGGACAAGGCATTTCTGTTGTCAGCTACTCTGACAAACAGGACGCCGCCCTTGAATACATCAAGTGGTTCGCACAGCCAGAAGTGCAGGCCAAATGGTGGGAGCTCGGCGGCTACTCGGCGCATAACTCTGTGCTGGAAGATCCTGGTTTCGTGGACAGCCAACCGTTTGCCGGTGACTTCCTTGAAGCAATGGCTGGAGTTCAGGATTTCTGGCAAGAGCCTGCCTATGCGGAACTCCTGCTGGCCATGCAGAAACGCATCCACGACTACGTGGTCGCAGACCAAGGTACCGCCCAAGAAGCGCTTGATCTTCTGATCGAAGATTGGACGGAAGTCTTCGAAGACGAAGGCAAGCTGTAGTCCGGACAAAGGCAGGAGCGGGTGCAATCCCGCTCCACCTTCACCCGTGAGTCCTAAACCAACAAGAACTGGCAAAGAGATGTCTGACAGGACCGTAGATCGCGTTGCGCAGGCAACGCCCGAGCGAGTTGCGCGAAAAATACGAGGTTTATCCGACCGCGCGATCGCCTGGATATTCATCTCCCCAACGATATTCCTATTGCTGGCGATCAACATCTTTCCGTTGATCTGGACCATCCAACTGAGCTTTACCAACTACAAGGCCAACCGGATCGGGCGCGAAGTCAAAGATGTGGGGCTCAGGAATTACGAGCGTATTCTGACAGACTCGGACACCTGGCTAAATATGCAGGCAACGGCGCATTTCCTGTTCTGGACGATCTTTTTCCAGGTCTTGATCGGGTTTACTCTGGCCTGGTTGATCAACAAGAAATTCAAGGGCAACGATCTTTGGACCACGATCATTGTGCTGCCGATGATGCTGTCTCCTGCAGTCGTCGGGAACTTCTGGAAGTTTCTGTATCAACCTCAAATCGGGCTGTTTAACTACATTGTGTCATGGTTCACAGGCAAAGACCCATCGAGCTTTGAAATGCTGGGATCCGTCTCGCTGGCCCCTTGGGCGATCGTGATTGTCGACACCTGGATGTGGACCCCCTTCGTGATGCTAATCTGTCTGGCCGGGCTGCGTAGCATTCCCGATTACATCTATGAGGCGGCGGAGATCGACAGGGCCAGCAAAGTGCGGCAGTTCTTTACGATTACCATCCCGATGGTGCTGCCGTTCCTGATGCTCGCGGTGCTGTTTCGAGGGATCGAGAATTTCAAAATGTTCGATCTGGTGGTTCAGCTAACCGGCGGAGGGCCCGGTTCTGTAACGGAACTCACCTCAATCAATCTCAAGCGGGAGGCATTTGAGAAGTGGCGTACGGGCTATGCCTCGGCCTATGCGATCATCCTTTTCGTCACCGTGTTCGGCCTTGCGTCGATCTACGTCAAAGCCCTGAACAAGGTGAAACAGAGATGAGCAGTTTTTCCGTCACCGAGCCTTCAAACCGGTCCAAATGGATCGCAGGCTTTCTGGTCATAACTTATGCGCTAATCACGATGATCCCGCTGGTGTGGATCTTGCTGACCGGTTTCAAATCGCCCGCCGACGCGATTAGCTATCCGCCCAAAGTAGTTTTTGACCCAACGCTTGAAGGCTACGTCAACCTCTTCACCACGCGCACACGACAAACGCAGGAGTTTCTGGAAGCTAATCCCCCGCAGAACTGGGCCGATGAGATCGTGCGCCAATATGACATGGTGATTGTAGGACCATCGAAGTTCGGTGAGCGCTTTATGAATTCAGTTATCATCGGATTTGGCTCGACTTTCTTGAGTATCTTCCTAGGCACGCTGGCCGCCTATGCGTTCAGCAGGTTCAAGGTCCCACTAAAGGACGACCTTCTATTTTTTATCCTTAGTACAAGGATGATGCCTCCGGTCGCTGTCGCCATCCCAATCTTCCTGATGTTCAGAAACCTTGGATTGAGCGATACGCATCTTGGAATGATCCTTCTCTATACAGGGGTCAATATCTCCCTGGCGGTTTGGCTGCTGAAGGGTTTCATCGACGAAATTCCAAGAGAGTATGAAGAAGCGGCCCTCATAGATGGCTACACGAGGTTTCAGGCGTTTTACAAAGTGGTGCTGCCGCAAGCCGCCACAGGCATAGCCTCAACTGCAATCTTCTGCTTGATCTTCGCCTGGAATGAATACGCGTTTGCCGTACTGCTAACATCCGCAAACGCGCAGACTGCACCGCCCTTCATCCCGACCATCATCGGTATTGGCGGCTTGGACTGGCCTGCTGTAGCGGCTGGCGCGACGATCTTCCTAATCCCGGTCATGATTTTCACCATCCTGATGCGCAAACATTTGCTGCGCGGGATCACATTCGGAGCCGTACGCAAATGAGTGATTTTATTACCGGATTACTACGGCTCCGGCGCGGCCCATGGGAGATGGTCGCAACCATCCTTATTGCACTGGGTGTCTTTATGCTGATGCAACCCTTTGTCCTTTGGGCCTTCACATATTCTTTCATCGTCACGCTGATCGGAACCGTCATGTTCATCGTCGTCAGCCATTTCCCGGAGTAGAAATGGCCCAGATCGTAGTCAAAAACGTAAAGAAGATGTTTGGCGATTTCACGGCTGTCCGCGAAAGCTCGTTCACGATTGAGGACGGTGAGTTTTTCATGTTGCTAGGGCCCTCCGGCTGCGGAAAAACGACGACACTGCGGATGATCGCCGGCTTGGAACTTCCAACGTCAGGTGAAATCTACCTGGACGGCGAAGAGATCAGCCAGCGACCGCCATCAGAGCGTGACATTGCCTTCGTGTTCCAGATGTTTGCGCTGTATCCCCACATGAACGTGCGCAAAAATATCAGCTATCCCCTGATATCGCAGGGCATGCCGCGTGCCGCCGTCAAAGCCAAAGTAGAGGAAGTCGCGGGAATTCTGGGGATCAAGGACATCCTCGACAGCCCCGTAGGAGGGTTGTCAGGCGGCGACAGGCAGCGCGTGGCGCTGGGGCGCGCGATTGTTCGGGAGCCCAAAGCGTTCATGATGGACGAACCCCTTGGTGCCTTGGATGCCGAGTTTCGTGAGCATATGGCCGAAGAATTGCGCGCGCTTCATGATCGCATGGGCGCAACCACTGTCTACGTCACGCACGATCAGTTGGAAGCCATGCAAATGGGTGACAAGATCGTAGTGATGAACAACGCTGTGATCGAGCAATTCGGCACACCTCAGGAAATCTACGACAAACCAGCCACAATGTTCGTTGCAGATTTTATCGGGTCTCCTTCGATGAACTTCCTGCCTTTTCAGGGAAAGGTCGCGCCCGATTCGGAAATGGTGCGACTGAATGGTCACGACGAAGTCGTGCCCAAACTGATGGAAGGGGCGGAAGGCGACTTGGTTTTTGGCGTTCGCCCTGAGCATGTTTTTCTATCGGATGCGAGCGCATACCGGGCCAAGGTCCTGGCCGCAGAATATTTGGGAACCACCCAGATCGTGACGCTGCAAAGCCCGAACGGAGAGCTGAAAGCCCGGATTGATGCACGCGACGTCGTAAATCCCGGCGAGACGGTGGGATTGGAGTTCCGCTCTCACGCGGTAACCCTATTTGAAAAATCAACCGGGCGCGCGTTGAGGTCCGCTCTGAACGACGAGGTGCTAAGCGATGGCTGAAGTCGTTTTGGAGAATATCTCGAAATCATTCGGCAATCTTAAAGCGGTGGATGATATCTCAATGACGATCCCCAACGGCGCCTTTGTGGTGTTGTTGGGTCCGACAGGTGCGGGAAAAACGACGACGCTGAGATTGATATCCGGGCTTGAGAAACTGGACTCTGGAACAGTACGCATTGCCGGGCGTGACGTCGGAATAGATACACCTGCCCAGCGCGATGTGGCGATGGTCTTCCAGCAATACTCGCTATACCCACATATGACAGTGCGCGAGAACCTGTCTTTCCCTTTGCGGTCGCCGATCCTGAAGACACCAGAGGATGAAATCACGAGGAAGGTTAACGAAGTTGCTGAGATCCTGCAAATTCCGCACAAGCTGGACAACAAAGCCACTGAACTGTCCGGCGGTGAAATGCAACGCGTTTCAATCGGACGTGCGCTTGTGCGTGACCCACAGATTTTCCTGATGGATGAACCGCTTAGCTCTTTGGACGCCAAGCTTCGCGCTGATTTGCGAGTCGAGTTGAAGAGAATTCAAGCCGATCTGGGGTCAACCTTACTTTATGTGACCCATGATCAGGTCGAAGCCATGACAATGGCGACACATATCGGCGTTTTGGAAAACGGCAAGCTGGTTCAGTATGGCACCCCTCGCGACATCTATGAAAATCCCGGCAGTGTTTACGTAGCCAGCAGGTTGGGTCTGCCACGGATCAACATCCTACCTTCCGATTTGTTTGGAGGCGATCACAAAGGTCCGCAGATAGGCCTGCGCCCGGAAAACATCATTGAAGGTGAAGGCAGCGAGGCGCGGGTGATACGCGCCGAGCATCTGGGAGACCAAACACGGCTGCATCTGGATCTGAACGGTCACCCGGTGGTGACCCTGATCGATGTCCATCAGGACTACCCATCTGGAAAGATTATAAAAATCCGCCCCCACAACCCGTTGTATTTTGACGCGTCCGGCGCGCGTGTGAATTAAGGAGCAAAAGCATGGCCCAGTTCCTCAACACAAAAGAAACCCTGGTAACCGAGGCGATAGACGGCCTTCTGACCTCCTCCGGAGGACAACTTATCCGGTTGGACGGCTACCCGCATATCAAGGTTGTCTTGAGGTCAGATTGGGACAAGTCGAAAGTCGCTTTGGTGTCCGGCGGAGGGTCTGGTCACGAACCCGCCCATGCAGGTTTCGTTGGCGCTGGTATGTTGACAGCTGCGGTATGTGGGGAAGTGTTTGCGTCTCCCTCAGTCGAGGCGGTTCTGGCAGGCATTCTTGCGGTTACTGGTGAGGCTGGGTGCCTGCTGATCGTCAAGAATTATACCGGTGATCGGTTGAATTTTGGACTGGCGGCGGAACGCGCCCGTGCATTGGGTCGCAAGGTAGAGATGGTCGTCGTTGATGATGACATCGCCCTGCCCGACCTTCCGCAACCACGTGGCGTGGCAGGTACGTTGTTCGTGCACAAAATAGCCGGAGCGCTTGCAGAAAGTGGTGCTGATCTGGACACCGTCACCAAAGCAGCAAGAAACACCATAGCAAAGGTCGTCAGCATCGGTATGAGCCTGGACACCTGTACCGTTCCCGGATCTCCAAAAGAAGACCGGATCGCACCCGGCAAAGCGGAACTCGGCTTGGGCATCCACGGCGAGCCCGGTGTACAGCAAGTCGAGTTCTCAAATGCTGTATCAGCCATGTCCACAGTGGTGGAGAAGCTGAAGCAAAGGATGGGTTCCGGGGATTGTGTGGCGTTGGTCAACAACCTCGGCTCTACAACTCCGCTAGAAATGGCTGTCCTCACGCACGCCTTGTCCGAGACTGGTATTGCCCAACATATCATTGGCCCGGCCCCAATGATGACATCGCTGGATATGCACGGGTTTTCGGTTTCCATTCTGCCTGTAGATCAGGACGATTTGTCAGCCCTTGAAGCACCCGTTGATCTGGCCGCTTGGCCCGGGGTGAATTCCATCGACCCGATCAAAGTTGCACCATTGCCTGATGGCCTGACCCCGATCGATCCAATCCCTTCGCACAATCCCACCACAAGGGAAACGATCACCCGGCTGTCTGAGCTGCTTATTAACGCAGAGAAGAGCCTGAACGAGCTGGACGCAAAATCCGGGGATGGCGATACAGGAAGCACACTGGCCACTGCCGCAAGAGCATTGCAAGGTAGCCTTGACCGCATGCCGCTCGCTGATCTGACGCAACTGTTTCCGGCGCTGGGCAATGAGCTAAGCCAAACCATGGGTGGTTCTTCCGGGGTGATACTCGCAATCTTCTTCAACGCAGCCGGAGATGCCTGTGCAAGCGGCGCGTCTGTTCCGAAATCCTTAATCGAAGGTCTGAATAGGGTCAGCCAGGTGGGGGGCGCCAAGGTCGGAGACAGAACGATGATTGACGCCTTGGCACCTGCACTTGCCGCCCTACCGTCTGGATTGACTGATGCAGCAAGTGCCGCTCGCGAAGGTGCGAACAACACAGCAAAAATTCGCCGTGCGAAGGCAGGCCGTGCAGCTTATGTTCCCGAAGAAAATCTAGTTGGACATAACGACCCCGGCGCTGAGGCCGTTGCCTTGCTTTTTGAAGGCTTAGCGCGGGAGATTGAGGGCTGAAGAACACGTGGAAGATCAAAAACAAAAACTAGAATTGGTGAAAAAGCCAACCGTCAACGACCTCGCGCGCGTCGCCGGTGTCAGTCTGGCGACTGTTGACCGGGTCTTGAACAGACGTCCCGGCGTGCGGGCCGTAACCGTACAGAAGGTGCAAAAGGCAATTGATGAGCTGGGGTATGTGCGTGACACCGCTGCGGCAAACCTTGCACGAAACCGAGTTTACAACTTCCTCTTTGTTCTGCCGGACACGGACAACGAGTTTGTGGAGGCAATCAGCAGTCAGATCGCAGAACAATCCCGTGACCAATTTATCGAGCGGACTCGTATTGCGATAAAGAAAGTGGCTCCCTTTGAGCCGCAAGATATCGTCAACATTCTGGATGCCGTCGACAGTTTGGATGTTGACGGAGTCGCCGTTTTCGGACCCGAAACGCCTTCAGTCCGCGACGCTGTAAAAAGGCTCAGGGACAAAGGCGTTCCGGTGGTTGCGTTGGTGTCTGACTTGCCCAGCTCTGAGCGAGACCACTTTGTGGGAATCGATAACGTTTCGGCAGGACGAACCGCCGCTCAGCTGATGGGAAGATTTGTTCATCGCGACGGCAGGGTCTTGGTTCTTACAGGATCCCGTTTGGCACGTGACCACCTGGAGCGTCGCCAGGGCTTTGATCTTGTTGTGGCTGAGGAATTTCCGCACCTCGAAGTCGTGGCGTCTGTCGAGGGACGGGATGACCCGGATCTGATTTACAAGATGATGCCCGAAATCTTCGAAACCTATCCGGATCTGGTCGGAATATACTCGTCAGCAGCGGGCAACGCAGGCCTGATTCAATTTCTTTCAGAGAACAAACTCAGCAAGGATCTGGTGATCATAGCTCATGAGCTTACGCCGCTCAGTCGTGAGGCGCTTAGGCTTGGCACATTTGATGCTTTAATCTCGCAAGACACTGGGCACATTGTTCGTTCTGCCGTCCGTCTTTTGCGGGCAACTTCGGATAAAGTGCCATTCAACAAAGCCCAGGAACGTATCCGTATCGACATCTATCTGAAGGAAAATTTACCGCCATAGAGGCTTAGGTTTTGGGGAGGAAGTTTTATGAAAACGATCAAAGGTCCAGCTTTGTTTCTTGCGCAATTTGCGGGGGACGAAGCGCCGTTCAATTCGTGGGACACGATCACCAAATGGGCGGCTGATTGCGGATACAAGGGTGTTCAAGTCCCCAGTTGGGATGGCCGGTTATTCGACCTCGAGCAGGCCGCGACCAGCACTGATTATTGCGATGATTTCAAAGGCAAAGCCAGAGAAAATGGTGTCGAAGTCACTGAACTGTCCACGCACCTTCAGGGCCAGCTTGTGGCCGTTCACCCCGCCTATGACAGTGCGTTTGATGGTTTCGCGGCCGAAAGCGTCAGAGGAAACCCAAAGGCCCGTCAAGAATGGGCAGTGGACCAAGTCAAAAAGGCGCTGTCCGCTTCGAAAAATTTGGGCATTTCGGCACATGCGACATTCTCAGGCGCGCTAGCATGGCCCTATGTCTATCCTTGGCCGCAGCGCCCTGCAGGCTTGATCGAAACAGCGTTTGATGAGCTCGCGCGCCGTTGGGTACCCATCCTTGATCACGCAGATGAATGCGGTGTCGATGTCTGCTACGAAATCCACCCCGGAGAAGACCTCCACGATGGTGTGACATACGAGATGTTTCTGGAACGGACGGGCAATCACCCACGGGCCTGCATGCTATACGACCCGTCGCACTACGTGCTGCAATGCCTCGACTATTTGGACAATATTGACATCTACAAAGATCGGATCCGGATGTTCCATGTCAAAGATGCCGAGTTCAACCCGACCGGGAGGCAGGGTGTTTACTCGGGATATCAAAGCTGGGTTGATCGGGCTGGGCGGTTCCGGTCGCTTGGTGATGGCCAAGTGGATTTCGGTGCGGTTTTCTCAAAAATGGCCGCGAATGACTTTGACGGCTGGGCTGTCGTCGAATGGGAATGCTGTCTCAAACACCCAGAGGATGGCGCGCGTGAAGGCGCTCAATTTGTGTCAGATCACATCATCCGTGTAACCGAGAAAGCCTTTGATGACTTCGCCGACGGTGGTGCAGACGAAGCCGCCAATCGTAAAATGCTGGGGATTGAGTGATGGTCACAGGACGCAGTGAAGAAACCTCGGGTCGCATTCGCCTTGGCATGGTTGGCGGTGGAAACGACGCCTTCATAGGCGGTGTTCATCGCATAGCCGCGCGACTGGACGACAAGTTCGAACTGGTTGCCGGTGCCTTGTCTTCGACGCCAGAGAAATCTCTTGAAAGTGGTCAGGCATTGGGGCTCGAACGGGTCTATGAAGACTATAAACAAATGGCGATAAGGGAAGCCCGGCTGAAATCTGGGATCGAGGCGGTCTCGATTGTCACACCAAATCACGTCCACTATGCCGCCGCGCGTGAGTTCCTGAAACGCGGTATACATGTCATTTGTGACAAGCCACTCACCTCGACCCTTACCGATGCAAAGAAGCTGGTCAAAGCAGCGGAAAACGCGAACGCCCTATTCATTTTGACCCACAATTACACGGGTTATCCGATGGTTCGGCAGGCGCGTGAAATGGTTGCCAACGGTGACATCGGCAAGATCCGCGTGGTTCAAGTTGAATACCCGCAGGACTGGCTGACCGAGCAGCAGGATTTCAAACAGGCTGAGTGGCGAACCGATCCCGAACGCTCGGGCGCGGGTGGATCAACCGGTGACATCGGAACCCATGCCTACAACCTCGCTTGCTTTGTAACCGGGCTGACAGCGGAAAGCCTGGCGGCGGACTTGCAGGCCTTTGTGACGGGGCGCAAAGTCGATGACAACGCCCACGTCTTGCTTCGCTTCGAGGGCGGAGCCCGGGGTATGTTGTGGTCTTCTCAGGTGGCTCCCGGCAATGAAAACGCACTTCGTTTGCGGGTCTACGGCGAAAAAGGTGGGCTAGAGTGGTCTCAGGAAGATCCTAATTACCTTTGGTTCACGCCATATAACGAACCAAAGCGTCTGATCACCCGAAATGGAGCAGGGGCTGGTGACGCTGCCAATCGGTTAAGTAGAGTTCCGCCAGGACATCCTGAGGGGTACCTGGAGGCGTTCGCGAATATCTATGGGGAGGCTGCTGAAGCCATCCAAGCTTTCCGAAATGGGAGTTCACCTGCCGCGTCCGTTGTTTATCCAACGATTCATGACGGGCTCAATGGGGTTAAGTTTGTCGCCGCATGCGTGCAAAGCTCTTCAAGGAATGCGGCTTGGGTCAGCTTAACTTAAAATCTGGCTTTGGGCATAGGGCAAACACCTCAGAAGGCAGCGTGGGTATCTGCCAAAAAAAGTCGAGGCGCAAGCAGCCAACAGATGAACACTCCGGAACAACGACCCACGAACGTCACTGAAGTGGTTTTATTTGAAGCGATCTCTGGTTGAGTGATGACCCTTCAGTGGAACGAATACAAAAGGCAGCCTCGCGGGACAAAGCGGGCATCTGAGCTTTGCTCTACAATGACTGCAAGCAGCTCAAATCGGACAACTCCAATCCGAAGTTAGGGCGAGGAAGCGGTCGTTCGCTACAACAGCAGAGTTTCCACTTCGAGAGTCACAGAAAGTTCCGTCGCAAACTCTTTCCCCACCTGTCAGGTCGTACGTACTTTTGGTAGCGCGTGCGAATGCCACGACGCATTTTGCAAACATCGCTTTGAAAATAAGTTCACCTACCCTAGAATCGCCAAACATAACTATGCGCCGCAGGGTCAATAGATTTACAATTCTATGCTAAATCACTTGAGAAAAATACATTTCTATATTGTAGCAACCAGCATTGCACTACTCACTTTAACCGCGTTGCTTCCTCAAAGCAGACTGGACATAGCCAAAGAACAACTCCTGGCCCTAAATAGAATCCTCAAAGAAGTAGATGTTTCATCCCTTATAAACGACCTCGTATTGACACATCTCGAAGGAGGCCCTTCCGAACACCTCAACGAAAACGCGGGAATACGAACCTTCTTTATTCAAGAATCGCTCCCCGAAGAGGTCGATCCAACCGAATTTGAAAAAAACCTACCACGCTTGGTCCGGTGGTTGCAGTGATGGAGGACAAGCTCGGCAGGGCGCGGTCGGACATCTTTCGAGGTCCGGAACCCGTGCCGAACGCCGCGCAAAAATGATGGATGTGAAGATATGAAAAAGGAGCGACTACAGGCGAAACTCGCTGACATCGCTGAATTGGATTCTGCCGTGGACCGCGACGCGGCACTCCACAAACTGTGGCTCAAGTTAAAAAAAGAAAGGCGTTCGGAAGGGTACGCTGGAAAAGTCTCTCAAACACATGATAACGGCGCGAGACGGAACCAGCGTAGGCGAGCAGCTGGCCGAACTGTTCGCTGACGGCGAATACTTCGTTCTCCGCCAGGGCGGGAAAGTCCGTGTGGGGTATTGGGCCGAGGAAGCGTTCAACGCGGACGGCGATACCCGGAAAGTGTTGAACCTGATGACCCGCGCCGATTTCGCGTTGCTGATGGAAAACGAGTTCATAAGGGTCGGCAACGAAAACGAACCTGCGAGCCGCCTGTGGCTCGAAAGCTTGGACCGGCCTACGTACCTGTCGGTCGCCCTCGACCCTACCGGCACGGTATCCGAGGACGTACTGAACCTCTGACAGGGGTTCGGCGTCGTACCGAAGCATGGTGACTGCCAGATCATCCTCGACCACATTTTTGACGTGCTGTGCGCAGGCGACGTGGAATTATATGAGTACGTTATGGACTGGTTCGCGCTCAAAGTCCAAAACCCGACCCGTGTGATGGGTACGATGCTGGTGTTCCGGTCTGGGCAGGGAACCGGGAAAGGCATCATTCTCGAAGACCTGATGATGCGGATTTTCGGGCAGCACGGGCTGCTGGTCGATGACGCGGAGCAACTGACCGGCAAGTTCAACAAGCACCTCGCAAACGCCTGCTATGTGTTCGCTGATGAGGCGTTGTTCGCGGGCGATAAACGGGCGGCGCAGAAGCTTAAACGCCGCGTGACGGGAGGAACCATCGCAATTGAGCCGAAAGGCATAGACAGCTTTTCTGTGGCCTCATCGATGGGCATCGTGGCCGCAACCAACCGGGACCATGCAATCCAAATCGACGTGGACGACCGCCGCGTGGTGGTCTGCGAGGTCGCAGACCATCGGAAAGACGACACTGAATACTTCAAGCCTCTGCACGACCACATTCGCGGCGACGGTGCGGCGCACTTTCTGCAAAAAATGCTCGACCGCGACGTGTCCGGCTTCAACCCAATGGCTGACCGCGTGATCACGGAAGCGACCTTGGAACAGCGCGCTAGGTCACTCACGGGGCCGCAGCGGTGGTGGGCCAGCATCGTCGAAGATGGCGAACTACCCAACGATTTTGGGCGGGCATCGTTCTCGAAAGCAAACGGCGAAGATAACCCAATCGGAACGGGCTGGGAGGGGCACTCATTCACGGTTTCTAGGCGGAGAGTTCGCGAGGTTTATGAAGAATGGGCGCGCTGTCACGGCAACGAGCGATACAACGTTCCATACGGAAAGGCCCTCTGGAACCAACTTCGTACCTGTGGTGCATTCGATTTGGAGGTTTCTGAATCCAACAGTGACCGACAGGTGATTATCGGTGATTTGCCGAGCCAAGAAAGAGCGTTAACCGATTTTCTCAGGGGCGCTGTGCGCGATTAGAAAGCAACAAAGGCAGAAAATTCAGAAAATATTCAACTCTCTTACGGGGAAATGGACCTACTAAAACACACACGCATGTCCCCTTATGAGAAACCTCAAGTTTTCTTTGTTCTGCTGCCTTTCTGTAGCGCGCGCGCCCGTGGATGCGCCGCGCGCCGATTGGGGCGGTGTCAAGAACCGTCATGAGCGATGCAAGCAAACCGCGCAGGCCCTCGAAACCCCAAACCAATAGCGATCGGGGTGCACAAAGAGATCGACCTGGTACCAGAATGCAGCGAGGTTTTTATTCGATCGAGAGGCAGGCCACGGTTCTGGGTTTTATCAGGCCAGAGAAAATCCCGAAAATGCCCCCCCACCCCGACAAATACACCGGGTCCAGTGGAGCTGGGCCTACCCACAGCCTGTCACCCCTCCGAAAAATTTTTTTTAAATTTCCTGAGAAACACCACAGCTGCCAACCGAAGCCCACCACCGAAATTTTTTTGATTTTTCCGAATACAAAACCTCAGACAGCGGCAAGCTAATCGCTCATCCATGTCCGTTTTGAGCTTTATGCATACGTTTGCTGAAAAGTCCTGAACGACTACTATGCGGACAAACCTGCCGTTCCGATAACACGTGCAGATCTCCGGTTCAGGCGCATTGCCAATTCAAATGGTAACGAAGCTGGCTGAAATCTTGGTTGCGGCTCAGCTAGTTTTTTGTCGATGTTTGCGAGAGGATAGAACTTCTCTACCGGATCGACGAAAAATTACAAAGGTGCCGGCCGGTAAGCCAAGTAGTTTTCTTGAATAGCGATTTGATCGACGATGAACTTTGCATCGTGCCAAACACCCCAAATGAACGAGGACCCGCGGCGCGATTGCCAGGGCAATCCCACAAAATATAGCCCGGGAACCGGCGAGACACCGCGTTGATGGATCGGGCGGCCCCGTTCATCCAACGTGTCGGCTTCGAGCCACCCATAGTCGAACTGAAAACCGGTGGCCCAAATAATTGTTCCAATGCCGTGATCCGCGAGGTTGAGTTCACGGATTGGGTTGATGACACAATCCGGATCGTTTGGAATAGTCCACGCCTCCGGCTCTTCCGGCAAATCCATCCCTGTTCGTGCCACGTAGGCGTCTGCCGCCTTCAGCAAGGACAGCATGTTCTCGTCACCCGCGTCGAGGTTGGTTTTGAGATCGTCAGCAATCTGCAAGATACCGTTCTCATACCCTGAAGACATGCCCAAAAGCGTGATCCCACGGTCTGCAAGGTGCCTGAAATCTACCGTTTTTCCGCCTTGCGCACCGCTGACGGCGATTGTTACGTGTTCGGTGCCGGGTGCCGGAGTGTCGAGGTTCCAAATGCCCAGCACACCCAGCCACCAAACATTGTCGCGGCCACGGTACCTGCGCGGCGGCCGGTCGTGCGGGCCGATGGAGAAGAAGACCTTGCGCCCGGCCTCGTGCAGCTCTGCTGCAATCTGCGAGCCAGACGATCCGCCGCCGATTACTAGAACCGCGCCGTCCGGCAAGGCGCCGGGGTTTCGGTAGGCGGTCGAGTGCATTTGCGTGACGTCCGTGGTCTGCGGAATGATTTGCGGGATGGCGGGTTTCTGGAATGGGCCCGTGGCGCTGACGAGGTGGCGTGCTTCGAGTGTACCCCTCGACGTCTCGATCAGAAATCCCGGCCGATCAGCATGGGGGCGGGCTTTTTCCACCGTGACACCGGTGCGCACGGGCGCGTCGATCAGCTGAGCATAATCTTCAAAGTAACGGGCGACGCTTTCCTTGTCAGGAAAGCTGTCGCTTTCGCAGCTGAAAGCCATGCCGGGGAAACGGTCGTGCCAGGCAGGACCGTTCGCAACCAGCGAGTCCCATCTTTCGGATCGCCAGCGTTCGGCGATACGGCCGCGCTCCAAGACGACATGCTCAATGCCTTGAGCGCGCAGGTGTTCGCTGGTTGCTATGCCCGCCTGGCCAGCGCCAATAACAACAGCGTCGAACTTTTCCATGCTACAGACCCTTCGCACATTGAACACTCTTAGGGCGCTGACCTTGTCCCGCCATGCGCCCTGGACAGACATTGATTTTCTCTTGCCTTATGTCGATTAGTTTTTGTCTAATCATCGATAAGCTGGACTTGTTCTTTGTTTGCCGCCACAGCCGTTAAATTATGCGCGGAGCGTTGGCCAACGGCTCAGATCAGGAGTGTGTTCATGCCGAAAGACCATGTGGATCCAATAGATGCCCTGAGGAAAAATACCTCGGTCCCGTTTGAGCGCGCGCGCGCTATGCCAACAGAGGTTTATACCGAGGAGAGCTTTGTCGATGCAGAGCTCGAATATATCTTTCACAAGGATTGGTATTGCGTAGGGCGCGCCGACGCGTTGGCGGCACCGGGGGATTACGTCGCGTGCGAATTGGCGGATCAGCCGATCGTCGTGCTTCGGGATCGCGACGGTGAATTGCGCGCCATGAGCAATGTCTGCCTACACCGCATGTCCACGCTTTTGCACGGGCGTGGCAATGCCAAGACGATCGTGTGCCCCTATCATGCCTGGACGTACAACCTTGACGGCAAGTTGCGTGGCGCGCCTGCGATGGCCCAGAACGAGGGGTTTTGCAAAGACCACTACGCGCTGCCGCAGGTGCGCTGCGAAGAGTGGCTGGGTTGGGTGTTTGTCTGCCTTGATCCCGAGGCCGCCCCAGTGGCGGAGCAACTGTCCGAAGTGGCCCGCATGATTGAAGGCTATGACATGGCCAACTACTCGGAAGCGTTTTACGAAGAGCATGTCTGGGACACGAACTGGAAGGTGCTAGCCGAAAACTTCATGGAGAGCTACCATCTGCCGGTGTGCCATGCCGGGACGATTGGCGGCCTGTCGCGGTTAGAGGATATGATCTGTCCGCCGGGCCATGCAGCGTTCAATTATCATACGATCCTGAAAGATGAATCGTTGCGCATTGCGATGGCGCATCCGGAGAATGACCGGCTCCACGGCGATGAGCGGCGCACGACCTACCTTCTGGCGCTCTATCCCAGCTTGATGATCACGCTGACACCGGGCTATTTCTGGTATCTGTCTCTGCACCCCAAAGGCCCTGGTCAGGTACATATTCGTTTTGGCGGCGGCATGTCGAACGATTTTGCTGATGATCCGAACGCACAAGAGAACTTCACAGCGCTTAAAGCGCTGCTGGATGATGTAAATGTCGAGGATCGGGGATGCACAGAGAAGGTCTATAACGGGCTGTGCTCGGATGCCGCCACGCCCGGACACCTCAGCCATCTGGAGCGTCCCAATTACGATTTCGCTCAATATCTGATGGCAAAGATTGATGCAGGGAGCGCGGCGCAACATGGCTCATGAGCGAATCCGGTGTTTCAATGCCGCCGATACCTATCCCGAACAGTCGCTCGACAACGATCTCTGTCAGGCGGTTGTCACACGCGGCGGGCGCACCGTCTGGATGCGGGGGCAATGCCCGCAGAATCTGGACGACGCCAAGAACATCGACAGCCATGACCCAAGGGAGCAGACCCACAAGGTGATGCAAAACATCCAGCAGTTGATCGAAGAGGCCGGTGGCGAGATGGCGCATCTGGTCAAGGTTGTCGTCTACATCACCGATGTGCGGAACCGCGAGGCGGTCTATCGCACGATGGGCGAATACATTAAAGGCGTGCATCCGGTGTCCACGGGGCTTGTCGTGCAGGCGCTTGCGCGCCCCGAATGGTTGGTGGAGATCGATGCTACCGCTGTGATCCCGGATTAGGCGCAATGACTTTTTCACTCGTGGCCCGTTGCGCCAAAACCGGGATGTTTGGCATGGCAATTTCCTCCTCCTCGCCCGCCGTGGCGGCGCGCTGTGCCTATGCGCGCGCGGGCGTTGGGGCCGTTGCCAGCCAGAACGTGACCGACCCGCGCCTTGGGCCGGTGACGCTGGATCTGATGGAACAGGGCGCGTCGGCAGCCGATGCGGTACATACAGTCACAAGCGAAGCTGCGCATATCGAGTACCGACAGCTCTTGGCAATTGATGCAGCCGGGAGCACGGCCATTCATTCTGGAAAAAACGTTCTGGGCAACTGGAACGAGGCGCAGGGGATCAATGTCGCCTCTGGCGGTAACCTGCTGGCCCATGACGGTGTTCCGGCTGCAATCGTTGCTGCTTTTGAGGCTTCGATCGGACATCTGGGCGACCGCCTGATTGCTGCGATGCGCGCAGGCCTCGACGCAGGCGGTGAGGCTGGGCCGGTGCACTCTGCTGGCATGCTGCTGGTTGATCAGGTCGCGTGGCCCGTGGCCGATCTGCGCTGCGATTGGACGGAGCAGTGCCCGATCGATGCGATGGCCACCTCCTGGGATATGTACAAGCCGCAACTGGACGATTACGTGCGGCGCGCGCTGGACCCCGGCGCGGCGCCTTCCTACGGGGTTCCGGGCGACGCATGAACAGCAGCACACAGGAGGATGGCATGACCTATCTGCGAGATAAACTTCAAACTCTGGCTGCTTTGCCTCCGGACCGGCCTATGGGAATGCCCGGAGGCTTTTACACGTCGCAGGACCAGTTCGAGCATGAGGCGCGCACTGTTTTGCGCAG
Source organism: Ruegeria sp. HKCCD4884 (assembly GCF_013110855.1). Classification (NCBI taxonomy): domain Bacteria; kingdom Pseudomonadati; phylum Pseudomonadota; class Alphaproteobacteria; order Rhodobacterales; family Roseobacteraceae; genus Ruegeria; species Ruegeria sp. HKCCD4884. The sequence continues at coordinate 38,223 of NZ_WVRJ01000006.1, read as the reverse complement.
CGGCTGGCATTGTCTGGGCCGGGTTGATGAAGTCCCGGAGCCAGGTGACTTCTTTACCGCGCAGATTTTGAATGAACCGTTGCTCGTGGTGCGCGGCGATGACAGCGCCGTTCGGGTGCTGGCCAATGTCTGCCGCCACCGCGGTATGCCGCTGGCGGAGGGGCGTGGCAACACGAAGCGTTTTGTCTGCTCGTATCACGCATGGGCGTATGGGCGTGATGGCGGCCTGCTGCGCGCGCCGCGAATGGAAAATGCCGGATTCGATGCCAAGTCCTGCAAGCTGCCGGAACACACGGTGCAGCTTTGGAACGGCTTCATCTACGTGAACCTTGACGCAAGCGCGAAACCTTTTGAGCACGCCGAACTCGACGACATGCTGGCGCCTTACAAGACGGCGGACTTCCGCCTCGTTCATGTGGCAGAGGAAGACTGGCAAACCAACTGGAAATGCCTCGTTGAGAACTTCATGGAGGGCTATCACCTGAGCGTGGTCCATCCGCAAACGCTTCATGGCTATACGCCGTCAGGGCTGTCCCGCAAGCTGATAAGCGGGGATGGCTATACGTCTTATGCGGCAAATTACCCCGACAACATTACACCGCGCGGGGACGGGGCTCCGGGGCTGAGTGAGGCGGAACGCAAAAGGTCTTCCCTTTTTGCCAAGTTCCCGACCCAAGTCGCCAGTCAGGCCGCAAGTCTGCTGGTGTCGTTGTCGATCTTCCCGATCCACGCCAACCTGATCCGCGTCAAATGGACCATGTCCGTATATCGCGACAATCTGGATCATGACACGATCCAGCAGCGCATCGCGCTTTGGGAAGAGGTCAATCGGGAGGACCGGGAAAAGCTTGAGCGCATGCAGGTCTCGCTGCATTCTGCCCATGCAGTCGAAGGTCCGCTGGCCGGGGATGACTATGAAGGCACTATCCGGGACTTTCAGATATGGCTTGCCCAGCAAGATGCTGCCCTTGGCGTGGCTTGACGGGGTGCGCTGTCTCGACACCCGCTCATCCGGCGACCTTTCCGGAGCTCTGACATGTCGCGGCTGACCCTCAGGCAGTTAGAGTATCTTGTCGCCGTTGGCGAAACCGGCAGCATTGCGCGAGCGGCGGACCGGTTGAATGTGTCGCCGCCATCAATCTCTTCAGCTATCACCCAGCTTGAGGACGAACTGGGCATTTCGCTTTTTGTACGTCAGCACGCTCAGGGCCTTTCGCTCACCCAAGGCGGGCAGAGGGTGTCTGACCAAGCGCGCCAAGTCCTGAATGGCGCGCGCGAGATCGCGAACATAGCCGCTGACATCTCCGGCGTTGCGCGCGGCCCATTGGCGGTGGGGTGTTTGCTGACCTTCGCGCAACTCGTGTTGCCACGGCTCAGACGCGGGTTTGAAAGCGGTTACCCCGATGTCAGGGTCGTCCAGAAGGAATTGAACCAAGCAGAAATCTTGCACGCCTTGCAGCGCTCCGAAATCGATATCGCGCTGACCTATGACATGGATATCCCGACGGATCTGAACTTCATCGGGCTTGTACGTCTCACTCCATTTGCCTTGTTGCATGCTGGGCATGAGCTGGCCGAACGCGCGTCCGTGTCGATTGCCGATCTGGCGGAGTTGCCGATGGTCCTGCTCGATCTGCCGATCAGCGCGGATTACTTCTTGTCGCTGTTCTCGGCGACCGTACAACAGCCCCGCATCGTGGAGCGGACGCGTGACATGGCGGTGATGCGGTCGATGGTGGGCAATGCTTTCGGTTACTCCATCGCGAATGTGCGGCCGCAAAGCGATATATCACCGGATGGCAGCCCGCTGGTCTGCGTGCCGATCTCGGGGCCCGTCCGGTCGCTGCGCATGGGCCTTTTGACCACGCATGGCGCGGAGAAATCCCGCACGGTGCAGGCGTTTATCGACTATGCGCGGGATCAGGTACGCTCCGGCGCGTTCGACGCCATTAGTGGGGAGGCGCTGACGTGACGCTGTCACTGGAGGTGCTGGAGCGATTGGTCGCTTTTAACACGGTCAGCGATCGCTCGAACCTTGCCATGATCGTTTATGTCGAGGATTTTCTGCGCTCTCGCGGGTTCCGGGTGCAGCGCATTGTTGATGCGGAGGAGGAGAAAGCGGGCCTTTTTGCCGAGATCGGGCCATCGGTTGACGGCGGCCTGCTGCTGTCGGCGCATTCCGATGTGGTGCCAGTTATAGGCCAAGACTGGAGCGTCCCGCCCTTCAAGCTGACCCGACAAGGCGAGCGGCTTTTCGGGCGCGGCACGACCGATATGAAAGGGTTTCTGGCAGAGATGCTGGCCGTCGCAGATGCGGTGCACGCCCGAGACCTGAAAGCGCCGTTGAAGCTTTTAGTGTCCTACGACGAAGAGATTGGCTGCGTCGGGATTTCGCGGATGAAAGACCGTCTGCCACCGCTGCTGGGACGTCCGCGACTGGCCATCGTTGGTGAGCCGACCGAGATGCAGGTGGCCATTGGTCACAAAGGCAAGCGCGCTTATCGTGCGGACATTCGGGGAGAGGTCGGTCATTCCGCGCTGGCACCGACTTTTGTCAACGCGCTGCATGTGGCAGTCGATTTTGTTGGCAAGGTGCGAGGCATGCAGAAGGTCGCGCGCGATACCGGAGCCCGCAACGCGGCCTATGACGTGCCTTACACGACATTCCATGTCGGTCAGCTGTCCGGCGGAACAGCGCTGAACTTCGTCCCCGACAAAGCTACGCTTCTCTGTGAGTTCAGACATCTGGCCGAAGATGACCCGGAGGAGATCGAAGTGCAGCTTCGGCAGGCGGCAGAGGCGGTCACGGCTGAGTTTCCGCCTGCCGCGCAAATCTCGCTTCAGGCTTTGGCGGGATATCCCGGCCTGTCTATGGCTGCATCCGACCCGGTGGTCTCGCTCGCGCGGTCCTGGTGCGGCGGCGACACGACCCATGTGGCCTTTGGCACGGAGGCAGGCGTTCTTTCCAGCCTGGGCATTCCAACCGTCGTGTGCGGTCCTGGCTCGATGGCTGAACAGGGGCACAAGCCGGATGAGTTCATTTCCATGCTTCAGCTGAATGCCTGTTCCGTCATGCTCCAAAATGGCGCTAAACAAGTTTTATACAGAAGTTAGAACAGCGCCATGTTTAACCTCAACAAAACCATTATTTACGCCCTAGTAGGATTCAGCAAAATTTTTTTGCCGACTTCTATTCACAAAGCGTCAGTACTTTGGTTGCCAATAATCCCAGCAACACAGCTCACAATACATTCTTAGCGATTGTAGCGGTTCACTGAAACGTCTTCGATAACGCTTTGATGTCGATGAACGCTTTGTGCGAGTTGCTGCCGTTCATGGTGTTTGCAGCATTTGGTAGGTATGGGCTCGAAGTAGTAATTGGCTGCAGGCTTCTACAAAGGCAGCTCTGCGGACAAAACAGCCTAAAACTTATAGAGCCACTTCGTGACTGCCCAACACTGAATTGTTGTACCGCACACTAATGAGTAATTTTTTTGGTTCGCATGCTCCGTCATTTATTGTTTGGTCAATGAAGAGATTGTCAATGATTGTTAAGTTTCCGCATGTCTGGAACTGAAACATGTGTGACCGCTAAGCCAGCCGGTAGTGCATCCACTTTGGCGCATCAACCTCAATTGCTCGTTACAGCACCAGAAAACTTGGTTCACGGTTGCTACAAACCGTTGACCTAAGGACAAAAAACGAGGATTTCGTAGATTTGTTGGTGAAACACCTTAGTGATTTTAACCTATTGGTTTCCGATCATCCGACTAAATTCGGTGCAGGAGAAGAGAACACAATTCTGAAACGCTTCTCCCATCTCCCCAATGTGCACTTCGTAACTCCCGATCAGCACGCGCGCTTCCCATCGTGGAGGCTTGCGCAGCATGTCGATGGCTTGTCCGTAACGGACTCAAAAACTGTCTTTTTGAGATGCTTTTTCTCTAAACCAGTTTTTCAGATCAGCAGCGTGGCTACCGGTGCATGGTTAAACACCTATACTAATCCAGTTTCGTTCGCCAAGGATCTGAGGAGCGGGACCGCCAAAGTAGCACATCGCGAAGACGATCTTCACAACTTCTATAATTACTCCAAGCACTTATTGTACCCCGTTCAAGATGCGCCACTGTTGGCTGGACATTCAGGTTGGCTGCGGCGACAACGGCCCTTCATCGATAATGGCATGGGTATCCCCGAGCTCGAAGCAATGCTACAGATATAAAAACGGGTAAGTCGCCTTGATGCTTCAAAAGAGCCAAACCTACTCTAGCGCCATCTGTTCAAGTTTCGTGCGCAGAAGCTGCGACCGCTTTGGGCTCAACGCGGTCATCTGAACACTTTTGTCGGATGTCCACAAAGCGGCTCAAACCGGACGCTCAGTACCGGTCTGCACGCGGCAACGTATACTTTGACGCCCCACTGACCGCTTATGCAGGAACTGGACTTTGATTTGAAAAGAACCTACGTCCGAGTTGCGGACAAAGCTGACTACTGTCATTTAGGGGTTGGCTAGCGCAAATAAAGTTTCAATTGCCGGAGCGCCCCTGCATTAAGAAATGTTAAGGCGGTTGCTCCAACTTGTTAGAGCTTTATGCTGGAACTATGGCCAAACGTACCCTGCTAGTTCTCAATAGGAAGTCCGCAGCAAGACCCGATCTGCGTTCAGCTGTCCGCCCATTGGAAAAAGAGCTTGGCATTAGGGTTTGTATTCCTTGGTCAGGAAAAGACTTGAGGAAGACCCTTCGAGAAGCCGTAAGCGATGGCGTAACCAGGGTGATCGCGGGCGGCGGTGACGGCACTTTGAACTCGGTCGCGGATGCTGTTTTGAAGTTGAAGTCAAGGTCGCCTGTCTCGCTAGGTCTTGTTCCGTTGGGGACAGCAAATGATTTCGCCCGGTCGTATGGTGATAAGGGTTTGGACTTGGCAACATCTGTTCGAGTTGCAGCATCGGAAGACGCGCAACCAATTGATGTCGGATACATAAACGGCAGTCCATTTGTGAATGTTGCAAGCGGCGGTTTTGGAGCGATGATCACTGCAACGACACCCAAGGAAATGAAGAAAAGGCTCGGCGGCCTCGCGTACACACTGTTTGGGCTTGCTCGCCTATCTGATGCAAAATCTGTTCCAGCAAAGATCTCAATTGATGAAAAAGACCCGTACGACGTTTCCATTTCCGCAATAGCGATTGCGAACAGCCGCTATGCAGGTGGCGGTTTTGACGTGGCACCAGAAGCGAACATCTCCGATGGGTTGCTCGATTTAAGCGTGCTCTCCACGGAGCGATTGATGCCAGAAAACCTGCCCTTTGGCAGGCTACCGGATTTTTCGGACCCCGAAGAGGGTGTTGTGCAACGCTCTCGTCTGAGATCTATGGTTTTGGAAACCTCCCAGCCGTTTCATATGAATTTGGACGGCGAACCGATGATTGATCAACGCTTTGAGGTTTCAATTAAACCAAAAGCGCTGAACTTCGTTTTCCCAAGCGGTAAGTAGTGCGGGTCTCTCCTTAAACTCAGACTTCGCACGGTGTTTCCAACGTTTTATTCGGGGCTGGCACATACACTCGCCGATAGAGTCAGGTAAAAAGCCGCCATCCATTTTGGCGAACGTCTCTCGCGCTTAGCTGTTCACTGCGTCAGTGTCGTTTATCTTCCCATCACCGGACATCAGTATCGCGATTGGCTGCGTAGACGGGATATTCGAAAGCACAATCATGATGCACACGGTGATCGGGACGCTCATCAACGCTCCGGCAATGCCCCAGATCGCAGTCCAAAAAGTGAGCGCCAAAATGACCATGAATGGCGACAAATTCAGGCTTTTCCCAAGTAGCATTGGCTCCAGGATATTGCCGATAGAGAATTGAACCGCGCCACAACCAATCAGAACCACAAGAAAGGGCACGATTTCTTCAAACTGTACCAGTGCGACAATGGAAGGAAGCGCGACGCCGACGATAGAGCCGACTGTCGGGATAAAATTCAACAAAAACGCAAGAACCGCCCAGGTTTCAGAGAAGTCCAGGCCGACGGATGCCATCACGGTATAACTGCCCAAGCCAGTGAGTGCACTCACCAGCGTTTTGATGCCAACATATTTTTGAATGCTGTCCGACGTGCTCTCAAGAACACGACGAACTTTTTCAGCGGCTTCCCTGTCTTTGATTGCGAGCTTGATTTTGGCGCGCATTGGAACGCGTTCAACCAACATGAATGGCACATAGAGCAGCACTAGGAAAAAAGCGCTTAGGAACGCCCCAGCAGACCCGATCACTCCTGTCGCGAACCCAGCCAGGTTGATTTGTTCCAAAGCCTTTACCGCGGCTGCATAGTTGTCTTGCCCAACAAGTGAAACCAGCTTTGCTACTATGCTGGAAAACCGTTCCTCGTAGCGCGGAAAAGCTTCCGAAACCTCACCGGCTTGACTGGATAGTATCGACAGAACAAGCGAGAGGCCGATTAACACAATTGAAATTGCGGCCAAATGCGCAAACCACTTCGGGACAGTCTTTCCAAATATCTTGAATCTACCAATGCGATCTGCAGTCGCTGTGAGGAGAACGAACAGGAGAGCCGCAAAAAACAGGGGAACCAGTACAGACGAAGCGAGGACTAACGACGCTATTGTCAAGAACACAAGGACGACCAACTGATACCAGAAAGTGAGCCCCCAGAAACCTGGAGCGGGACCTTTATCATTTGAACCCTGATTCATTCACAAGCTCCATAAAAAGGTTGAGAGTCGTCCTGCGGATTTTTTTGGAAATCTATTAGGTCGCCTTGAACGTAACTTGGCAAGTGGTCCAGTTACTTCTCTCTAGAACAAATAGTGGAAATTTTCAGGTGAAAACTTTCATATTTTTGCCGTGAACTTGCTGTCGATCCGAATGCTGCATCTCGAAGGTTGCTAACGACAGTCTGGTTCTTTTGCCACCTACTGAGATCGGATATCTAGTAGTCCGCTTTGGGCTCAAAGCGGTCATTCGCATTGTTTCGTGGCCCATCAGGTCTTCCAAAGTCGGCAACGCGGACATTTCTGCCATTCGCGAAAAGCTTTGTGAATTTTCGGCTTGAACGATTGCGTTGAGGCCTGAGAGTAACTCCAGCAAAAAGCCTGACTTGTTTTCAACAAACTACTGGCGCAACATCTGTGAATGTCCTGAACCAATTGGGGGGGGTGGCATGGCAGAGTTACGCGAAATTGGCAAGACTGGGATACGGGTTCCTCGCATCGGGTTTGGATCGACGGGGTTGGGAAGTATCCCGGAAATCTATGGGTATGAAGTTGAGGAAGACCGCGCGATTGATACAATTCGGGCAATTCTTTCGCAGCCAAATGCGTTCCTGGACACTTCCCGTTGCTATGCCATGGGACGAAGTGAAGAGCGCATAGGCAAAGTCATTCGTGAGCTTGGTGGTTGGCCGGAAGGGCGAGTGCTTTCCACCAAAATCGACCGGGACATGGAAACCGGTGCTTTTGATGGTTCTCAGGCACGTAGATCATTCGAGGAAAGCCTTACGGCCTTAAGCGTCGACAGCGTTGATATACTCCACGTCCATGATTTCGAATATGCAAGTGACCTATCTGAGGTCAAAGGGCGGGGTGGCGCGATTGAAGAGTTGTTCCGTATCAAGGAGGAAGGTCTGACCAAGGCGGTCGGAATCGCGGCGGGACGTATCGACTTGATGATGCCAATTTTAGAGGGTTGGGATTTTGACGTGGTCATGACTCACAACAGGCATACGCTGGTAAACGACAACGCGACACCTTTGATAGAACTCGCGAAATCTCGAGGCGTTTCGATATTGAACGCAGCACCTTATTCCGGAGGTGCACTTGCCCGAGGAAGCGCGACCCATCGCTTTTATGTCTATCGTCCTGCAGATGATGAAGTACTTGCGCCAATACGTGCTGTTGAAGAGGTATGCGGGCATTACGATGTCCCCGTCGGAGCGGTCGCGTTGCAATACTCTTTAAAAAACGACGACATTACTTCGACGGTTTGCGGAGTGACATGGCCTCAGCATGTTCAACAGGCAATGGAATGGGCAGAGTGGCCCATCCCTGAAGGCGTTTGGGAGGAACTCGCCAAGCTCGGGAGTTCTTCGGAGAATCCTGAGGCTTAGAGTAAAACCCCAAAGGGGGCAGTATCTCAAACAAGGCGGAAGATCATGCGAGATTTGTTCTGGAGCTCAGAACCTATTTTCGAAAAAGAAAACGGTGTCCTCAGTGCCTGCTAGTCTCGACAAGGCCAAAAAGTCAAAGGGATCAATATGATTGCATTACTATTTGCGTTGTTCACATGCGCCTTGGGGCTCGCTTACTACAAACTCGTTCGCCTTTCATACGCACTCTTCGCAGTAACGCTTTTGGCGAGCGTTTATTGGCTAAAATTTCATGCAACAACGCCGCTTTCAATCCAATTGTGAGATTGTTCCATGTCACCTGAATTTGCCCGAAATATGAACGCGCTTGGTGTTCTGGCTGTTTGCCTAGTGTTGGTTCTCGCATTCTATTTTCAACTTGTTCTCTACGAACTACCTTGTCCGTTGTGTTTACTGCAGCGTGTCGGTTTCGTGGCAGTGGGATTTGGGCTCGGGCTAAATCTCTTGTGGGGTACGCGTGCACGGAATTACGGAATAGTCCTTGTGGCAGCAATATTTGGCATCAGCGTTTCGATCCGCCAAATCCTACTACATATTGTGCCCGGCACTGGGCACTATGGGGCTCCGGTTCTTGGTCTGCATTTTTACACTTGGGCCGGCATAGCCTTCGGATTGATAATACTCGGGACCGCGGTGATGCTTGTCTTTGAAAAGCAATATGATCTGGCTGCGGACGTCAGGGCATCGGAGCGGTTCGGTGGAAGCAAGTTGGCCAAAACGGCGTTCATATTGATCTTATCTTTGGGAGTTGCCAACGCAGGCTCAGCTCTGTTGGAGTGTGGACCAGGTATTTGCGACGATCCGCCAACAGACTACAAATTTTTGGATAAGCTTGAAGAAGCAGGTGAAACTTAGGACGAGAAGAAATCTTGTGCGCAGTTTTACCGGTGTTCTGCCCTCCACAATCAAAGAGGAAATACGAAGGCGAACTTTGCTTCATTTTGATAAAAAAAAACTACCAACCAGCAATTTAAACACCAGAAACAAAATATAAGGTCAACGTTAAAACAGGTGACCGCTTTGGGCTCGGCCCAGACCTTCGCTGCAATTAGCCCAAATGGCAGCTTTGCGCTTCATCGCAGACGTTTGAGGTCTAAGATTTCATACCCACGCACAGCTCGGTCGAAAGCGCCCTCGCGCAGCGTCAGAACCGCGTGCGATCTTCCCTTCTTGGTTGTTCAGGTCGATAGTTGCGTTGGCGGCGGCCGGAGTAAGGACCCGTATCGAAATATGTCCCTTGACTAAGGCGCATACTTTCAGCGAACTGGGTAAGGGCATCCACCTGTTCATCTTTGAAAGCTTTCACAATCCGAAGCGAGAGTGGGAAACGGAAGTACAGCATTACTGCTAGGTGGATGATCTCGGGGCTGGCTTTGAAGTACTTGAAGGAGGCGGGTCTGGTCATGGGCAAAAGCTACGCAACCGTCCTCCCTCTATCAAGCAAAGTTCATCTTACAAGACCTTCCAATTCAGTACTTACTTATGTTCACATGCAGTGGAAGGGACACTTCCAGTGAAAGGAATGCAAGTGCAAGGTCATGGATATGCGTCTGGGCGGCTAAATTTACCCTTCGTAGGAATCTCGACTTTTGGCAAATCTCCATATGTCGAAAACTGGAACAAAATTGACGCCGACGTTTGCGTGCTCGGCGCACCGTTCGACTTTGGAACCCAATGGCGCCCCGGCGCCCGTTTTGGCCCTCGGGCCGTGCGAGAGGCATCGACCCTTTTCAGCTTTGGCCATGCTGGCGCCTATGATCATGAGGATGACGCGACCTATCTGGACAGCTCGGTTCGGATCGTCGACCTGGGCGATGCGGACATAGTCCACACCAAGACCGAGACGAGCCACAAGAACATAGCCTTTGGCGTGCAAAAAATTCTCAAGGCCGGGGCACTTCCGCTGGTGATTGGCGGTGATCACTCGGTCAACATCCCCTGCATTTCCGCATTTAAAAGCGACTGCTCTGAAAACGGCCCGATACACGTTGTTCAAATCGATGCGCATTTGGACTTTGTAGATGAACGTCATGGCGTCACCAACGGGCACGGAAATCCCATGCGCCGCGCGATCGAGAAAGACTATGTTTCAGGGATGACCCAATTGGGCATTCGAAATGTATCGTCCACCGCTAAGGAAGGGTATGACGACGCGCGTGCGCGCGGATCGGACATCCTGTCGGTGCGGCAGGTTCGCAGATTGGGAACAGAGGCTGTTCTTGACCGCATTCCCAAAGGCAAACGGTACTATGTTACAATCGATATCGATGCGTTTTGCCCCTCGATCGCGCCAGGAACCGGAACTCCGAGCCACGGAGGCTTTTTGTACTATGACGTTCTGGAAATCCTTCAGGGACTGGCAAAAAGGGGTGACGTGGTCGGCATCGATCTGGTCGAGGTGGCCCCCGCCTACGATCCCACTGAAAGCACTCAGATTCTGGCGGCGCAGCTTCTGCTGAATTTTCTGGGTTTCATTTTTCACGAACGTGCCCGACGCACATGAAAAGCGGGTGGAGCCGAAGCGCCACCCCAAACCTCAGGCGTCGATAACGTTGTGCCCCGGCCCGTAGGGAAAGCCGGTGATGTTTTCGGCTCCGTCTTCGCCCACAACCAGAATATCGTGTTCCCTGTAACCGCCTGCACCTGGCTGGCCTTCGGGTATCCACAGCATCGGCTCGATCGAGACCACCATGCCGGGTTCCAGCACTGTATCGATGTCTTCGCGAAGTTCGAGACCGGCCTCGCGACCATAGTAGTGGCTCAGAACACCAAACGAGTGCCCGTAGCCGAAGGAACGATATTGAAGCAGGCCTTCGTCGGCAAAGAACCGGTTGATCTCGGCGGTGATACCGGAACAAGTGGCGCCGGGTTTGATCAGGCTCAGGCCAAGTTCATGCGCGGCCACATTGGCCTTCCACAGGCGCAGACTGTCGGCATCCGGCTCGCCCAGGAACAGGGTCCGCTCCAGGGCCGTATAATAGCTCGAGATCATCGGAAAGGTGTTCAGTGACAGGATATCGCCTTTTTGCAACGCGCGTTTGGTGACCGGGTTATGCGCGCCGTCGGTGTTCAAACCCGATTGGAACCAAACCCATGTGTCACGGTATTCCGCATCCGGGTAGGCCAGCGCGATTTCCACTTCCATCGCGTCTCGGCCGGCCATCGCAATTTCGATTTCGGTTGCGCCCTCGCGGATTGCGGCATGGATCGCAGCGCCACCCACATCGGCAGTGCGCGCTCCACCCTTGATCAATTCGATTTCTTCCGCGGACTTGATCATACGCGTGCCCATGGTGTCGGCGGCGATGTCAACCAACTCTGGCTCGCCCAGCATGTTCAGCGCCGTGTCGCGCGCCGCCAGCGTTATGTGGTCGCCTTCGACGCCGATCCGTTTCGCATTCCCGATCAGGCTCGCAACTGCCCGCCAGTAGTTGTCGCGTTTCCAGTCAGTATAAATCACGTTGTCTTCAACCGACCGGCGCCAGGGTTGCCCGGCATCAATATTGGCGGAAACGGTGGTGCAGTTGTCTTGGGTTACAACACAGCCATAAGGGCGCCCGAACGCACAGTATAGAAAGCCCGAATAATACGCGATATTCTGCATCGATGTCAGCAACACCACCGGAATATCCCGCTTGGCCATGATGGCGCGCAGCTTGCCAAGACGGCGGTCATACTCGGCTTTGCTGAACGGCAACGGGGCCTTGTCGCCATTGTGACAGGTGAAGAACTGAGGTCGGTTAGAAATGTCAGTCATCCTTGGTCTCTCATCTATGCCGGGCGTGCATTTCCCGGCCACATGTCCCGGCGTTCAGGACAGGCGGCCTCGGGGTCCGAGAGCCGATCACCTCATTCGTCGCCGCGACGCCATCGCAGCAGAGATGAACAGGTGAATCGTTAGATCAGACGGTTTGCTGCGTCAAGCGGGCGAAAGACCCCGCAGACGCTCCGATCTACGTCGCAACAGTTCGACCGTCGTCAGCAGGGCGATGGACAGGACCACAAGGATTGTCGCGACCGCCAGAATGGTTGGACTGATCTGCTCCCGCAGGCCGGTGAACATCTGCCACGGCAACGTCTTTTGCGAGGCGGAGCCGACAAACAGCACCACAACTACTTCGTCGAATGATGTGATGAAGGCGAACAGGCCACCCGAGATAACGCCCGGCAATATCAATGGCATCTGTATCTTGAAGAAGGTCCGCACAGGCCCTGCGCCCATATTGGCCGCCGCCCGTGTCAGAGATCGATCAAAGCCGACCAGTGTCGCCGTCACGGTAATGATCACAAAGGGGATACCCAGCACTGCGTGGGCCAGGATAACTTTCAGATAGCCTACGAAGTTCTTGTTCATGCCCAGTGTACCTTCGAGGAAACGCCCGATATCACTGTAGAAAAAGAACATACCCGTCGCCGAGATGATCAGCGGCACAATCATCGGCGAAATCAGAATTCCCATGATTGCGCGGCGTCCGGGAACGTGAGACTGGCTGAGCCCGATCGCGGCCAGCGTTCCCAACGTTACCGAAATAACCGTCGCAATCGGCGCGATGATCAGCGAGTTCTTGAAGCTGCGTTGCCATTCGTTATTGGTGAAGAAATCTCGGTAATGCTTCAACGAATAGCCTTCCGGATCAAGCCTCAGCATCTCGGGCGTGAAGGTAAAGAAATCTTGCGCATTGAAAGACAATGGCAACACCACCAGAATCGGCGTGATCAGGAAGACGAAGATCGCACCACAGATCACGCGAAACAGGTAGTGATAGAAAACCTGTTTCGCTGTCAGATATGGCAGCAGTTTGCGGCGATAGCGGCCCTCATAAAGCCAGAATATGAACCACGCGAAGAACCAGCCGCCCAGCAGGCCCAGAACGCCACCCATCGGGCCCGAAAACAGAATTCCGGCTACGCCGAAGCCGAGGATGGTGATCCAGCGGGCCAGGTTCTCATTCTTCAGAACAGCGATGTAGATCCAGGCCAGCGCCGCGATAATGGCGGCTCCGCCAATAATGCCCAGAAAGATCGAACCGTTTCCTGCGCCAACGAAAACACCGGCAAAAGCCCCTGCCAACGCGACGCTTGGCAGGACCATGGACATCGGTTTGCGGGAAATCGGAGTAAGTGCGGCCATGTCGATTATCCCAGCTTCACGTTATCAATGCCAACGATTTTGTCGTAACACCAGTATAGCAACAGCACGACGGCCAACAGGATCGTGCCCAGCGCAGCCGCAAGCCCCCAGTTCAGCGAGGACGAGATGTGATACGCAATCCGGTTCGAGATGAAGACACCTTTTGTGCCGCCCACAATCTCGGGTGTGATGTAATAGCCGATGGCCAGAATGAACACGAGGATCGACCCCGCGCCGATGCCTGGAATGGATTGCGGGAAATAGATGCGCCAGAAGGTCGTCCAGTTCGTCGCGCCCATAGATTTCGCGGCGCGGGTGTAAGATTCGGGGATCGTCTGCATCACCGAATACATCGGCAGGATCATGAAGGGCAGAAGGATATGCGTCATCGCGATGATCGTACCGATCTGGTTGTTGATGATGACAAGTCGGGCGTCATCGGCCACCAAGCCAAGCCAGACTAGCGTTTCGTTGATTACACCCTGTTGTTGCAACATGACCTTCCACGCCGAGGTTCGCACCAGCAGCGAGGTCCAGAAAGGTAACAAAACAAGGATCATCAGCAGGTTTGACACCCGCATTGGCAGGGTCGCTAGCAGGTAACTGACCGGATAGGCTAACAAGATACAGGACGCGGTGATCACCAGCGACATGAACAAGGTGCGTCCGAACAGCTTGATCAGGATCTGCTTGTCCTCGGGCTGCGCCTGCGCGCCTTCGGGTGTGCGGCGCATATCGACCGCGTTCAGGAAATATCCATTCGTCACAGCGGGCGAGTGTGTCTTGATCACCGCCCAAGTCTGCGGGTCCCCCCAACCCTCGTGGATTTCGATCACTTGATCCTTGAACGGCCCATCTGTTTCGGGGTCCAGCTTTCCCATTTTTCGACCCGAGCGGCGGAACATCGAGGACATGCCTGTCTCTTCGTAGTTCAGACGCGAGCCCAGTCGGGTATGTGTCTTGTTGTCGACAGCCACGACCATATCCTGGACAAAGGCGTCATAAACGGCCTCATCTGGCAATTCGCCGCTGTTTTCATCCCAGCTTTGCAAGGCCTCGACGGTCAGGGGCAGCGTTTCCTGCACAATGCCGTTTTCCACCGAGCGGAACAGCATCGACGCAATCGGAACGATGAACGAGAACAGAACAAACAGCAGCAACGGGGCAACCAACATCAGCGCCCGCAGTTTTTGCCGCCGAAGCGAGCGCGCCAGCGATTGCTTGAGCGGCGTTCCGTCAGCCGCCAGCATCGGCCCCGCATTTTGGGTTGCGTCGGTCATCTAAGCCCCTTGGGTTTTGTTGACCAAGGGCGGCGCACCGCCCCCGGCTGTTTTATGAAATTAGGCTTTTATTGCGCCAACCACGCCTGGAATTTGGCGTCGATGTCGTCGCGGTAGTCCGCCCAGAACTCATAGTTATACAGGAAAGTGTTCTTAGCGTTTTCCGGATCGGTCGGCATATGTGGCGCCATGTCGATACCCAGTTCCGCGTGTTGTCCAACCAGCGGAGCGGACGAAGCACGAGCCGGGCCATAAGAGATGTACTTGGCCTGATCTGCCAGACGCTGCGTGTCTGTCGCGAACATGATGTAGTCCAGAGCACGCTGCTGACGCTCTTCGCTCAGACCAGCCGGAATGATCCAACCGTCCAGATCGAACACTTGCGCGTCCCACAGCATGGCGACAGGCTGCTTCTGCTCTTCGATCACACTGAACAGACGACCGTTATAGGTCGAGCCCATGATGACTTCGCCATCGGCCAGCAACTGCGGTGTATCGGCACCTGCGGACCACCAGACGACGCTGTCCTTGATCGTGTCGAGCTTGGCCAAGGCCTGATCCTGACCTTCAGGTGTGGCCAGCACGTCATAGACGTCATCCTTGGCGACGCCGTCGCAAAGCAGAGCCCATTCCATGTTGTTGATCGGACGCTTTTCAAGCGAGCGCTTGCCCGGATAGTTCTCGAGGTCGAACACCGCGCAGATCTCGGTCGGCGGGGTGTCACCAACCAGATCGGTGCGATAGCCGAACGTGGTCGAATACACAATCTGCGGGATAAAGCAGTCGCTCACCAGAAGATCGCCGAAATCATCCGCGGCCGAGGTGCCATCGGGTGCAGGTGCTAGCATGGTGTCGGGGTCGATTTCCATTGCCAGACCTTCATCGCACAGACGGATCGCATCCGCTGCCACAACGTCGACCACATCCCAGGTGATGTTGCCCGCTTCGTTCATCGCGCGCAGCTTGGCCACAGCTTCGGCCGAGCTGTCATCATTCAGAATGGTGACGCCCGTCTTTTCCGAATAGGGCTCGTGATAGGCCTTGAGCTGCGATTTGGAATAGGCGCCGCCCCAGGAAACGATGGTCATTTCCTCGGCAGAAACACCACCCGCCGCAATGGCGACGGCGGCCGTTGTCACAAGGGTTTTGGTTGCTTTCATGTGTAAATTACTCCCAGTTGGTCCCGTTTATGTGTGTGGTCAGCTGATGCACGGGTCTTCATCAGCCGGTCCCTCTGATTGAGCTGTGCTTGTTTCGCGCAGCTTGGTCTATGCGTCGAGCGCACGACAATCCTGAGCCAGCCAGCCGATCTCGATCTCCTGACCAGGGGTCAGGCGAATTGCGTCTGGTGCGTTCCGGGTTTTAACGATGAACTCATCATTCCCCGCAACGGACATGCGGAAACGGAACACATCGCCCATGTATATGAACTCTTTGACCGTAGCCTTCAGCGTGTGAGCATCGGCATGCAGGCGATCTTTGTTGAATTCCACACGCTCAGGCCGGATTGACACTTTGGTCCTTTCACCCGGCACGTGAACATTGATAGGCACCGCGTCAATCTCAGATCCATCATCCAGCTGTACAAGGCACGTGGCACCATCAATCGACTTTACGGCACCTTCCAAGGTGTTGTTTTCCCCGATGAACTGAGCAACAAAGCTGTTTTCCGGTTCTTCATAGAGCTGATCAGGCGGAGCAAGCTGTTGAATACGACCGTCGTCAAAAACGGCGACCCGGTCAGACATGGTCAGCGCTTCGGTCTGGTCGTGGGTCACGTACACGGTGGTGATACCCAATTCGTGCGCCAAGCGCGTGATCTCGAACTGCATGTGCTCGCGCAACTGCTTGTCCAGCGCGCCCAGCGGTTCGTCCATCAGAACCAGTTCGGGTTCGAACACCAGCGCACGGGCCAGCGCAATCCGCTGTTGCTGACCCCCGGAAAGCTGAGCGGGACGGCGCCCCCCAAAAGCGCCCATCTGAACCATGTCCAGAGCGCGTTTGACCTTTTCCTCACGTTCGGATTTGCCCAGATTTCGCACCTCGAGGGGGAACGAGAGGTTTTCGGCAACCGTCATATGCGGAAACAGGGCGTAGTTCTGAAACACCATACCAATGCCACGTTTGTGCGGCGGGATATTGTTGATAGGCTTCCCATCCAACAGGATTTCGCCATGAGTGGCTGTTTCAAAGCCGGCAAGCATCATCAGACAGGTTGTTTTGCCCGAGCCGGACGGCCCGAGCATCGTTAGGAACTCACCCTTTGGCATTGCCAGATTAAGGTCTTTAACGACGAGATTCTCGCCATCATAAGATTTTTGAACGCGTTGAAATTCAACAAACGCGGCATCGTCATTCGTGTCGGTCACAAGACCCCCTGTTGCGTCAATTGATTATCCGATGAGTTCGGATTTCATTGATCTGTAGTCATCAGTTAAGACGATGCAGTGGGCGCTTGGCAACATTAGATGACGTTTTTTCGCTTTTTCATTTCATGTTTGCTGCTTCAATCAGCAACATTGAGGCGACGCATATGCCATGCAAGGCTTTGATTACTTGAAAGAACAGGCTTGCCAATTCGCTCACGAATCTCAGGGATTGCGTCAAAGGTCCGGAGATTGGTGCAGCTAAGGAATACCGCGTCAACTGATGGATCAGATCCCAAGTCTGTAGCAGCGTCGATCACAGACTGTACTGAAATACGCGCAACCTTTGCCTCTTCGGCTTGTCCAAATGTCCCAAAAACATCCATAGTTATACCGTTTTCCGAGAACGCGGTGCGCAGCGGTGCGTTAACCTCCTCGATGTAAGGAGAAAGCAAAGCGAATTTCGAAACACCTAAGTCAGCAGCGCAAGCAGTCGCAGCGCGCAAGGGGTTTGTAACTTCGTCTGTTTTGCACGCTTGCTTGACAAGGTCAGCCACACGTTCTGATCCGATGACCGAACTGGCCGATGTACAGCCATATCCGACCACTCGAAAGGGTCGCACGCTTGGCAACAACTCTGCCGCCGCTGGCAGGGCTTTCTCCATTTCGGAAAGGCTTTCAGTTGTTACCTCAATCCCACTGGGTATGCGTGTAACATAAAGCGGGTTTTTCTGATCTGAGAAATACGCGCTGAGTTCTGGCTCAATCGTTTCGTCGACCTGCAGAACAATCAAACCTAGTGGAGAAATTTGCGGGTCATCTTCGTCAAGCGTGTAGGGAATTTGGGTCATAGCGCGATCATCTCCGGACCAATGCGCGGGCTAATAAAGCGAGGAGCACCGGTAGTAACGACGATGTTTTCCTCATGAACCAGGATCTTTTCCCTGACCGCGATGCCCGGCTCCAAGGTCAGCACCATACCAGGTTTAAGAACGGTCTGATCCGTCGAGATCAGGGACGGCCATTCGGTCAGTGACATCCCCAACCCGTGACCCAACCGGCCGGCATCCGTACCTTCAGAGTCTTTGGTCAGTACCGCGTTCATAGAATGAAACAAGTCTGCAGCAGTTGCGCCAGGTCGCGCAATTTCGAACGCGGCGTCTGACGCTTCGATCAGCTTGGCGTAAGCAGATCGCACGTCGGGATATGGTGGGCCAACCGACCAGTTGCGGTCGAAGTCGCTGAAATACCCATCCCAGACCAAGCCGGTATCAAGCATCAGTACGTCGCCAGCCTTCAAGGGGGACGACGACGCCGGCGAAATCACGTCAGAATAACCGCCCTGCTCTGCCCCACCTGCGAGATACGGCACCCAGTCGGCACCTTCTTCCAGACAGAGTATCTGGAAACGGCGAAATACTTGATCCAAGGGCACGCCATCCCGAGCAATCTCAGGAACTCGGGCGAAGGCTCGACCGGCAATGCCGCACGCGGTTTCAATTTTGGCAATTTCCGCCTCGGACTTCACCATGCGCAGTTCGCGCAAAATACCGTGGTCTCCGGTGATGTGGCGCGAACCGAGCCTGTTTCGCAGGCGTTCAATATCCGACATTGGCATACGCGCGTGCGTCTCGTGACCATCGGGCATTCCGATACGGCCTTTGGGGGGCGTCAATTCCGTCAGGGCATCCGTCAAAAGCGAGACGCCGTCATCCTGAAGGTCGGGCGAACTCCACGTTCGGATGTCGTCGATCCAGGTTTGCCCCATCAACGAGGCGCCGATCGAGGGGATAACTGCAACCGGTTTACCGACCGCAGGCAGGATCAGGAACCAAGGACGGGTCGGGCTTTGCCAGAATCTGGTCAGGTATCCGGTAAAGTAACGCACATCGGTTTCCGTGGTCAGCAGCAGCGCCGACAGGCCCACGGCATTCATCATCACCTGTACGCGTTCGGTACGCGCCGCGAATTCTGCTGGCTCGAACCCCCTCATCCGGCGACCTCAGCGATAATGCGCCGCATGCAGGCTGAAAAGTTGAAATGACGCAGCCTGAATGGCCCGGTGCTTCGCACCTTTCGGTGCGGATTGATATCGGTTTTCATGCAGCCCCCGAATTCTCGCTCGTTGACGTGAGCGGATCGGTAGGGTTCTGTCAACCAAAGTCTTTTGTTGACCGGAGGCGCCAATGACCCACTCTGATCCAGCCTTCAGCCGGGCGGAATATGACCGTCGTCTTGCCAAGACCCGAAAGGCGATGGACGCAAAAGGAATTGACTGCCTTTTTATCGAAGACCCTTCGAACATCGGATGGCTCACCGGATATGAGGGCTGGTCTTTCTACGTTCACCAGGGTGCGTTGATTTTTCTTGACGCGGACCCGATCTGGTGGGGGCGCCGGCAGGATGCAAACGGTGCGCTGCGCACCGTATGGATGGGGGACGATCGGGTTTTCGGATACGCAGATCACTTCGTGCAGTCGACCACGCAGCATCCAATGCAGGACCTAGCCAAGCTTATTCAAGAATGCGGACATGGCCAAAGCCGAATTGGGGTGGAACTGGATAATTATTACTACTCGGCCAAAGCCCATATTACTCTGAAAACGGAACTGCCCGGGGCAACCCTGATCGATGCAACGGCCTTGGTTAACTGGGAACGGGTCGTGAAATCCAACGAAGAAATCGCCCTGATGCGCAAGGCGGCCCGAATTTCAGAATTCGTGACTGACGGTGTGCTTGAACGCGTTGTACCCGGGCTGCGTAAGAATGAACTGGTCGCGCAGATATATCACGATGCGATAACGGGCGTCGGTGATGACTGGGGAGACTACGCAGCCATCGTGCCACTTTTACCGTCAGGATCCGACGCTGCTGCGCCGCATTTGACATGGAATGGAGATGTGTTCAGGTCGGGCGAATGTACCTTCTTTGAGCTGTCAGGGTGCTATCGCCGCTATCATGCACCTTTCTGCCGATCGGTATTTCTGGGCCAACCGCCCGATCACGTCAAAAAGGCCGAGGCAGCTTTGGTTGAAGGGTTGGAGAAAGGCCTAGAGGCCGCTAGGCCCGGTAATCGCGCAAGCGATATTGCCAAGGCGCTTGCGGCACCGCTTGAACGTGAAGGGATCGAACGCGGTGCGCGCTGTGGCTATCCTATCGGCCTCAGTTATCCTCCGGACTGGGGTGAACGCACAATTTCGCTGCGCGACGAAGACAATACGATCCTGGAAGCAGGCATGACGTTCCACTTTATGCCCGGACTTTGGATGGACGATTGGGGCCTTGCGATAACCGAGTCGATCCTGATCAAGGAAAGCGGACCTGCAGAGTGTTTGTGCCATCGGCCTCGAAAAATGTCTGTGAAACCGTGATAGTTGCACCGTCGATTGGTTGTGGAAATTTGATCAATCGTTGAACTGTTCAAGCAACCAGTTATGAAACAATGTGGCCGCAGGATTGGTGTCATCGGAGGAAAGAAAATACCCCTCGTTGCATTTGACAGATAAGCTATGCGCGCGTTCGACCGAACCGGATGCAATCGCATGTTTTGCCAGCAATTCGCTAACCAGAGCGACACCGCTACCATGAGCGGCAAGCTGAAGCGCCATACCGAATGTATCGACGAAAACGGTTGGCTGGCGCCGCTCGCCCTGCTTCTCGAACCAAGTGTTCCAACCGCTTGACGTTCCGACTGCCTCAATAAGCGGAAGATCAAACGGGTCTCCGGCAAGCGTCGGCGCCTTAAAAGCAACCAGGCTGTCCGGTATCAAGCGCTCGGAATCTTGCCCTACCTGCTTTTCTGAACCGAACCGGATTTGAACGTCAGCCTGAGTCGCATGGAAATCGTCAGGCCAGATTGCACTTAACAGGCGCACGCGAATATCGGGATGGCGCCTGGCAAAGTCTGCAAGATTTGGAGCGATGACCCATTGTGCGATGCTGACTGATGTTGCGACCGTCAGAACATCACCTGGTGCGCTAGCATCGGCCCTTCCAGCAGCCGCGGCAAGTACCTCAAGTGCCCTGCCAACCTCGGGCAACAGTTTTCGCCCGGCATCTGTCAGGGCCAGACTGCGCGGATGCCGCGTAAAAAGCGCTGTCCCCAATCGCATCTCAAGAGATTTTACCTGCTGACTAACGGCCGATTGTGTCAGACCGATTTCTTCCGCCGCTATCGTAAAACTCAGTGTGCGCGCAGCGGCCTCAAAGGAGCGGAACCAGGTTAGAGGCGGAAGTGATTTGCTCATTGGTCAAGTTGGCCATTAGTCTTTTTAATGTGAAAGCACATAATTCAATCATTTGTCAAAAATCACGCTCGTTTCTAACCTCAACCAGCGCGACAGGAGGGGTATGATGCAGCCAGAGATACGCAAGTTTGTTACCTACGACGAAGAGGTTCTTGTTGAAGGATTCCGGCCAGCGGATCCCCCCTGGCGCATGTTTGCAGTGGCCGCAATAGTCACCAACCCATGGGCTGGTCGATACGTCGAAGACCTTAAACCGGAAATCCAGGTCTACGGACCCATTCTTGGAAAGATGATTTCAGACCGCATGATTGCGTTAGCCGGAAGTAGTAACGCGATCGAAGCCTATGGTAAGGCGGCAGTCGTCGGGCTGAATGGCGAGGTCGAGCACGCTTCGGGGCTAATTCATACTCTGCGCTTCGGCAATCACTACAGACAGGCGGTTGGCGCTAAATCCTATCTGGCGTTCACGAATACACGTGGTCCGGCGAATGCGCCGATCATGGTGCCATTGATGGACAAGAACGATGTCGGGCGCCGTTCACACTACCTAACCATACAGTTTTCAATCTCTGATGCGCCGCGCGATGACGAGATCGTTATCGTCTTGGGGGCGGCTACCTCAGGCAGACCGCATCACCGCATTGGTGATCGTTATCAAGACCTTCAGGAATTGGACCATGACGTGGACAACCCGGCCGCGCTCTGAGATCGGCGGGCTGGCCGCAACTCAATCTGGCTCAGGACCGGATGTTCTGTTGCTGCACGGCGTCGGCCTACGCGCTGAAGCATGGGGGGCCCAGTTGGACGGGCTGGCCTCTGCAGGTCGCTTGACCGCTCCGGACATGCCTGGTCATGGAGAAAGCCCGCTTAACACCTCCAACGGTAAGCTGTCGGACTACCGGGATGCGGTCCAGAGTGTTCTGGACTGTTTGAATGGGCCGGTCATTGTGGTGGGTCACTCCATGGGCGCTATGATCGCTCTGGATCTTGCCGCCAAGGCAACGGATCAGGTCCGAGGTGTCGTGGCTTTGAACGCTGTTTTTGAGCGCAGTGCAAAAGCAGCGCAAGCGGTACAGGATCGGGCTGCAAAATTGGACGGCAAAACACAGGTCGATCCAACCGACACGTTGCACCGATGGTTCGGCGATGTTGCTTCGCCCGAACGCGATGCCTGCTATGAATGGCTTACAGCCATGGATCCAGCGGCCTACAAGCTGGCGTATTCAGTTTTTGCCCAAAGCCAAAGTCCTCGGCGAGACGAGTTGGGGAAGCTTAGATTTCCCGCGCTTTTTCTGACTGGCAGTCTAGAGCCGAACTCCACGCCTGACATGTCTCGCACTATGGCGGAAGTCGCCCCAAACGGCTGTGCGCAGATCATTGACGGCGCGGCCCATATGTTGCCGATGACACATGCAATTCATGTCAACACCGCCATTTCCAGCTTACTGAGCGAGATACAACCATGACCGAACTCGACCCCCGTGAACTCCGACGCGCATTTGGCGGTTTCATGACAGGCGTAACAGTTGTGACCATGCGCAATACCTCTGGCATGGTTCTGGGCTTTACGGCAAATTCTTTTACATCGGTTTCGCTAGATCCGCCACTCCTCTTGGTTTGCCCCGGCAAAAGCCTGTCGTCATATCACGAATTCTCGACCTGTAATCGTTTTGCTGTGAATATTCTGGCCGAGGGGCAAGAGGATGTGTCCAACACATTCGCCGGTTTCAAAGGTGATCGATTTGCCAAAGTAGAACACACCCTCGACACGCGCGGCATTCCACTGATTACCGACGCAGTCGCGACGTTTTCCTGCAAGACCCATAAGGTGGTTGAGGCAGGCGACCATTGCGTTTTGATCGGGCAAGTCGAGGCGTATAACTACACCGAAATCCCGGCACTCGGCTTTGCAAACGGACGGTATTTCAGTCTTGGTCTGGAATGCGGTGCTCTTGAACCCACGGGGCTAGAGGTCGTCTGCGGTGCTATCATCGAACATGAAGGACGTGTATTATTGGAGAAAACCGAGGCTGGCTTCAGACCGCCCCAAGTCACGCTTTCAGATCGGCGGCAACTGCGGGACAGCCTCCGGCGAGAGCTGCACGCTTGTGGAGTCGACGCACATCTGGGCGTTATCTACTCGGTCTATGACGATCCCACGACGCATCATGTATATACACTGGCCAAAGCACCAGATATTGCGCGGCCCGGCAATCTCGATGTGGTCGCAATCAAGGATTTGGCAACCCTTTCTTACGCTACGCAACCCATCGCGACAATGATGGCTCGCTATGCACTGGAAAGCCGGACCCGCGACTTCTCACTTTATCTTGGCAGCGCGCAGCAGGGCGACACGCACAGCCTCTCGGAAAGGACCTGAATGATGGAGTTTTCTCTTTTTGCACACATTGAGCGGCTGAGCCCCGATCAATCCCATGAGAAGCTGTATGAAGAGTTCATTGAGCTGTGCAAGATGGCCGATGAGGCCGGAATGCGTGCTGTCTGGACCGGCGAGCACCACGGCATGGACTTTACCATCGCGCCGAACCCGCTGATGTCCTTAGTGGATATCGCACATCACACCAAAAAAATACGGCTTGGCACCGGTACAGTGATTGCGCCCTTCTGGCACCCGATCAAGCTAGCTGGGGAAGCGGCGGCTGCGGATCTCATGACCGGCGGCCGTATCGAACTAGGGATCGCGCGCGGTGCCTATTCCTATGAATACGAACGGATGATGCCCGGAATGGATGCATGGGATGCCGGCCAGCGTATGCGCGAGATCGCGCCGCTTTTGCCCAAGCTATGGGACGGAGATTGTGCGCATGACGGAGAGTTCTTCAAATTTCCTGCAACCACCTCGGCCCCCAAGCCCGTACAACCCGGAGGACCGCCCATCTGGATCGCGGCACGGGATCCAAACAGCCATGAGTTCGGTGTTCGGAACGGCTTTAATATCCAGGTTACACCGCTGTGGCAGGGCATGGAGGAAATAGAAACGCTAATGGGTCGATTTGAATATGCCTGTGCAGATTATCAGGGCTCTCGCCCCAAGATCATGCTACTGCACCACACCTATGTTGGCAGCGACGAAACTGATCTGGATCAGGCTGCAAAGGAATTGTCACGCTTTTATAATTATTTCGGAGCATGGTTCCAAAACAAACGGCCAGTCCAACAGGGCTTGATCCAAGAATTGACGGAAGAAGAGATGGCGGCCAACACGATGATGGTCCCGGAAAACCTGGCTCGTGATCTAACTTTCGGGACAGCAAATGGTGTCACGGACCGCCTGAGACGTTATGAGGACCTTGGATATGATGAGTTCTCGTACTGGATCGACAGCGGTATGAGCTTCGAGCGCAAGCGCGATTCGCTGGCCCGTTTCATCGACGATGTAATGCCAAAGTTTCAGTGAGGGTTGATTATGCATCAGAAACCACACTTTCAGCTCTATATTGATGGCGAATGGGTAGAAGGATCGCGTGGGCAAGTGATGAAATCGCAAAACCCCGCAACCGGTGAGGAATGGTCGAGTTTCGCTTGCGCGTCCGCGGAAGACGTGGACCGTGCCATTTCTGCGGCGCGTCGTTCGCTTGAAGACCCGGCGTGGCGCGACATGACGCAAACCTCACGCGGCAGGCTGTTGCTAAAGCTTGCGGAACTGATCGAACAGAACGCTAAACACTTGGGCGAGTTCGAAACGAAGGATAGCGGAAAGCTATTGGCCGAGACCGCGGGTCAGACAGCTTATGTCGGCGATTATTATCGATACTATGCCGGCCTCGCAGACAAGATCGAAGGTGCGGTCCTTCCGATCGACAAACCGGATATGCATGTCTTTACAAAGCGCGAACCCATAGGCGTAGTGGTCGCAATCGTGCCCTGGAATGCTCAGATGTTTCTAACTGCAACAAAGCTAGGACCTGCGCTTGCGGCAGGTTGTTCGGTCGTGCTGAAAGCATCAGAAATTGCGCCCGCTCCGATCCTGGAGTTTGCGCGACTAATCGATGAAGCAGGATTTCCGCCCGGTGTTATCTCCGTTATTACTGGTGATGCCGAAAATTGTTCGGTCCCCCTCACGCGGCATCCCGAGGTGGACCGGATCGCATTCACCGGAGGACCGGAAACAGCGCGTCACGTCGTGCGCAATTCGGCTGAGAATTTTGCTGTAACCACTTTGGAGTTAGGCGGTAAATCTCCGATCATCGTTTTCGATGATGCCAATCTGGATGGCGCGGCCAACGGCCTGATTGCAGGAAATTTTGGAGCCTCAGGCCAAAGCTGCGTGGCCGGGTCGCGCGGGTTGATACATCGTCCAGTGCTGGAAGCCCTGGCCGAAAGGATCGAAGAGAAAATGAAAGGTATCGTTATTGGGGACCCTTTGGAACAAATCACACATATTGGCCCGCTCTGTACTTATGCCCAGGTTTCCAAAATTCAGGCAACACTAGCAAAGGCAACAGAACAAGGCGCACGCATCCGTTTTGGTGGAGCGCCGCTGGACCGGCCAGGAAATTACATGGCCCCGACACTTGTTGAATGCACGAGCGCTGAAACAGAGACGCTCAAGGTTGAAATGTTCGGACCTGTGATGACATTGCTTCCTTTTGATACGGAAGACGAAGCGATTGCCCTGGCCAACGACACGCCGTTCGGGCTTGGATCTGGTGTTTTCACTGAAAATGTCGCCCGCGCCCATCGCATTGCGTCCCGTTTGAAATCGGGAATTTGTTGGATCAACACCTATCGTGCTGTGTCACCAATTGCGCCCTTTGGAGGTTATAATCAATCTGGCTATGGCAGAGAGGCTGGTGTTGAATCTATTCACGATTACACACGAACAAAAACTGTTTGGCTAAATACTTCAGAAGAGCCAATGTCTAACCCGTTTGTGATACGCTGAAGATGTTGTGCCAACATACAACTTCGAACCCAACGCACGGTGTTGTCAGACAAATTCGAACCAGTCTCAGATAGACCAGTAGAGCTGCCCTTTATGCCGCGCCAATTTCGCCCATTCTTTTAGGGCGGCGACTCGTGTCAACCTGAAGGTTTCTCGGCTGATGAGAGAACACTCTTGGTTGAAGTGGTTGTAGACGGATGAATGGACGGCGGCGAATTTCCGTAAACTTCGCATGCGCCTGAATCTTTGCATCGTGCGTTCTCGTCGCCTGAACGGGAGGTGTACGCGACTATGGTATGGACGGCGAGGTGATCGAAACACCGAGCGGTGACTATCGTTTCCGGGCGTTCATTCCACGCAACCACTCATGACCGTACTGATGAACTTGGGCGACCGAATGGCCTACTCCAATTTCAAGGACAGCATTCCCGAGGATGACATAGCACTCGTAGCCCGTGCGTTCAAGCATCCAGATTGGCAGGCGCACGCGTAGGCTGAGGGGTGGGCGTAAGCCCTAAAAGAGACCGGGCCTGCATGGGTGATGCAATCGAGCGCCCGTGCTTCCTTGCAGTCTCTGCAGCGCGGGTGACCAAAGCGGCGTTCGAGGGGGCCAATGTCGTGCGATCTAACCGCACGTTGTCTTCCAGACCCGTGCGCAGATGCCCGCCCGCCTGGGCCGCCCAATCGTTCAACACCGCTTGCTGCGCGCCGATCCCCGCCGCACACCAGGGCACGGCAGCCCCAAAAAGTCTGTGAACAGTTTCGACATAGTAGTCAAAGACATGGCGATCGGCGGGCATGGCATTTTTGACCCCCATGACAAACTGCACATAGGGCGTGCCAAGGATCTCGCCGCGCTCAAACATGTCTTTGGCCTTGAAAATGTGGCTGAGATCGAAGGCTTCGATCTCTGGTTTGACCGTGTAACGACGCATCTCGCCGGCCAGCCAGTCCACGAGGTCTGGTGGATTTTCATAAACGCGGGTCGGAAAGTTGTTCGAGCCCACAGAGAGCGAGGCCATGTCAGGACGCAGGGGCAACATACCCCCACGCGTTTGCCCTGCCCCCGAGCGTCCCCCCGTGGAAAACTGAATGATCATGTCCGGGCAGTGTTTGCGGATGCCGTCTTGCAAAGCGGCAAACTTCGCGGGATCTGAGGAAGTGGTTTGATCGTCATTGCGCACATGGGCATGCACGATGCTGGCCCCCGCTTCATACGCGGCATGGGTCGACTCGATCTGTTCGGCGACGGTGATGGGGACAGCCGGGTTGTTGTTTTTGTTGGGTAAGCTGCCTGTGATGGCCACACAAATGATGCAAGGCGTTGAGGTCATTTCAGGGTCCTTTGCGTGACAAACAAGGTGGGAAGACCGCGGGCTTTGAGCGCTCCCCAAATGCCGCGCCGGTCGATGAGCATCACCGCGATGGCCAAAGCGCCGAGGCCGATGAGATACCAAGTGCCCAGATCGGCAGCGAGGTCCCGCAGCAAGAAGAAGAGGATCACGCCAATGACAGGTCCTTCGATGGTGCCCAGCCCGCCAATGACCACGATGAAGATCACAAAGGCGGACCATTCCGTTACACTAAAGGCCGCTTCGGGCGTGATGCGCAGCTTTTGCAGGAAGATAAACGCCCCGGTGAACGCGGTGCCCATGGCGGTGCCCACGTAAACAAAGAACTTCACACGGCGAATGTTCACCCCGAGACTTGCGGCAGCAGGTTCGCTGTCCCGGATCGCTGTCAGCGCCAGACCCCAACGCGAGCGCAAGAGCAACCACACCGCGAGCAGAGCGCCGAGCGCAATGAGGAACGCGATGTAGTACATCACCATTTCCCGCCCGCCTCGGGTCTCCGCAACCGAGCGCGCCAATGCGACAGGTAGTGAGATGCCCGACCCGCCGCCCAAAGCCGGAAACTGAGCAGCGATCAACCGGAAGACCTCGGCAATAACCCAGGTGCCGATGGCGAAATAAGCCCCCTGCAGACGGAACGCGATCCACCCTGTGGGAATTGCGATCAGCCCTACGGCAAGCGCTGCGAGCGGGATGGCCCAAAGGACGGGGATGCCTGCGAACATGGCGAGGGCAAAGAAGAGATACCCGCCAAGGCCCACATAAGCTTGTTGGCCCACGGAAATCAGCCCGGTGTAGCCCGCGAGCAAATTCCACATCTGCGCCAGCGCCAGAAAGCTAAGGGCTTCCATCAGAAGGCGCAGGTCCGAGCGACCCGCCCAAAAAGGCGCTGCTGCCAAGGCAATGAAGAGAATCAAGCCAATGCCGATCAAAGCCAGGCGGGTGACATCGGGGCCACGGGCTGCAGAGGAGAGGTCCAACTGTGCCATTCACTTATCCTTTCGCTTTTGCAAATAGCCCATGGGGGCGCACAATCAGCACAGCCAGGAAGGCTAGATGACCCGCCAAAATCTGATAACCCGCATCGATCTGCGCGCCGATTGCCTGGGCCACGCCAAGGACGATTCCGCCTACAAGCGTGCCCCAGATATTGCCCATGCCCCCGATGATCACCGCTTCAAAGGCAAAGAGCAGACGCGAGGGACCGATCGTGGGATCAAAGTTGGTTTTCATGGCAAGCATCGTGCCTGCGATGGCGACAACCCCACTGGCGAGCGCCGTGGCCAACGCAAAGATATGACTGTTGTTGGCCCCCATGAGCGGGACGATTTCGGGATCATCCGATGTGGCCCGCAAGAGCCGACCGAGCGCAGTGCGGTAAAAGATGAACTGCAGCACGCCAATCACGCCAATGGCTGCCAGAAACATCGCCAAAGGCAGAACACCTACGGCCAATTCGTCGCTGACCCGCAAGCTGGCCGTTGCAAAGTCACCAGAAGGCACGCGTTTACTGTCTGCGCTGAAGGTCTCTAGAAGACTGTTTTGGATGATGATCGACAAACCAAAGGTCACAAGTACGGGCGGTAAAATGTCTTCATCAAGCACGCGATTGAGCAGGAACCGCTGGCCCAGGTACCCGGCACAACCCATTAAGATCACCACAAGACCGATGCCAATGACCGGATGCAGCCCGAACGTTAGCACCATGACCAGCATAAGATAGGCCGCCACGACGATAAAGTCGCCATGGGCGATATTGATAAACCGCATAACCCCAAACATGAGCGAAAGCCCAGCAGCAAAAAGCGCATAGAGGCCACCGAGCAAGACCCCCTGTACCAACACGTAGATCCATTCCATCACGCATCCTCCATTCCGAAATAGGCATGTGCAATGGCCTCGCGGCTCAGATCCGCAGGGGCCCCCGAGAGCGACACGCGGCCTTCTTGAAAGCAATAGACCCGGTCCGCCACTTTGAGCGCCTGGGCAATGTCTTGTTCGATCACCACCAGCGCCGTGCCTCGCTCCCGGATGAGGGGCACCGAGGCGTAAATCTCACGGATGACTTTGGGGGCAAGGCCGAGGCTGATCTCATCACACAGCAAAAGCCGCGGGTTTGACATCAGCGCGCGCCCAATGGCCACCATTTGCTGTTGTCCCCCAGAGAGCTCCGTCCCGCCGTGATGCCGCCGCTCAAGAAGCGCGGGGAAGAGTCTGTAGACCTCGTCTAACGACCAGGGGCCGGGCCGGTTGCCGGCGGCTCCGATCTTGAGGTTTTCCTCTACGCTGAGCGAGGGGAACAGCCGCCGCCCTTCTGGCACCATGGCAAGACCAAGATGGTGAATGCGGTTGGCAGGCCAACCTGCGATTTGCGTCCCATTTAAGGTGATGTTCTGACCAGTGGCCGGTCGCAGGCCGGTGACAGCGCGCAGGAAAGTCGATTTGCCCGCCCCATTCGCCCCAATGATTGCCACGGTCTCACCTTTGGCCACCTCCAAATCGATGCCAAAGAGCGCCTGGAAATCGCCGTAGAACGCCTCGAGGGCGAGGGTTTTAAGCAGCTTGGTCATCAAGATCGATCCCCAGATAAATCTCTTTGACAACCGGCAGCGCCATCACCTCCGTCGGCTCTCCGTCCGCGATGATTTTGCCATAATCGATGACAATCAGACGCTCGACGACGGCCGTCAGCGCATGCACTACATGTTCGATCCAGATGATCGAGACCCCGCTGTCACGGATGGCTTTGATCGTCTCCACCAGAGCTTTGCATTCGCCCTCCGTCAAACCGCCAGCAATCTCATCAAGCAGCAAAAGCTTTGGGTCAGTGGCCAAAGCGCGGGCCAATTCAAGTCGCTTGCGTTCCAGCAGCGTCAGACTGCCCGCGGGCCGGTTGGCTTTTGGCAGCAGCCCGGTTTGATCGAGGATATCCCGGCAGCGGTCTTCGCGTGCATGGCGCTCCGTGGTACCAAAGGCATCAGCAACTAGAAGGTTCTCAAAAACCGTCATGCCCACAAAAGGGTGCGGGATTTGAAAAGATCGCGCGATGCCCGCATGACAGCGTTCCGCTGCGCCGGTCTTCGTTACATCCTGTCCTTGAAAAAACACGGTGCCTTCGTTCACCCGGTGCGTGCCACCAATGAGATTGAACAACGTGCTTTTGCCGGCTCCGTTCGGTCCAATAATGCCGAGGGTCGCGCCCTCTTCCAGCGAAAAGGACACATCGTCCGTCACGGTGAGCGCACCATAGCGTTTTGAGACGCCTTTAAGTTCCAATATGGGCATGAAAGCTCCTCCCTGGCCACAAACTGACCGCGAGATAGCCGCGCTCTCAATGCCTGCAACGGTGTGGGGTCATACCTATTTGGTCAATCGAAGAGGCATTCGATACTAAATCGGTATCGCGGTATACCGGACGCGGCATTGGTTCACGGGCCCTGCCAACGCAGTCTGAAAGAAAGACGTTGCTTGCGACCTGAGGAGGAGACCCATGCGCAATATCACCATCGATAACATCACCGAGGCGGTCGTGAAGTCTCTGGGAGACGATGTTCCCGCCCGCAACCGCGAGATCATGGCCAGCGCGCTCAAGCACATGCATGACTTCTGCAAAGATGTGAACCTGACCTATGATGAATGGCTCGACGCCATGGCTTGGTTGCGCCGTGCGGGCGACATAACCGACGATGCGCGCAGCGAGTTTATCTTGATCTCCGACATTCTCGGTGTCGAAGTGCTCGTTGACATGCTAGATAAGAAAGTCACCGACGGTGAAACCGTTTCTACGGTGCTAGGCCCATTCTATCGCGACAACCCACCGGTGCTGCCCAATGGGGCGACGATTGTTCAGAAGGACTTTGAAGGGTCCCAAAGTGTCCGTGTAGGCGGTGTGATCCGCGACACCGATGGGGCTCCCGTCCCAGGTGTTACCGTCGACGTTTGGGAGGACGCGCCCAACGGCATGTATGAACAACAAGACCCCGATCAGCCCGACTACAACCTGCGCGGCCGCTTCGAGACGGACGAGAACGGACGCTATGAGTTTGTGGCGTTGCGCCCCGTCCCCTATCCAATCCCGTATGACGGGGCGGCGGGTGAGTTGCTCAATTATATGGGCCATCATCCTTGGCGCCCGGGCCATATCCACTTCATGATCCAGAAGCTGGGCTTCAAAACGCTCGTCTCCCAAATCTACGACAGCGAGACCGATTATCTCGACAACGATTCTGTCTTTGCCGTGAAAGAAGAACTGATTGGCGAGATGAAACCCTCCTCTGGCGATACCGACCTTGAGATGGAATTTGATTTCACCATCCGCTCTGACGCTAAGCTTGGCGTGGCCGCCGAGTGACCCATCGGGCTGGCCTGAAAACCAGCCCTCTTTCCCACATGTTTTGAGACATCGATATGGTCGTTCCTGCCCAAAGCACGCCTGAAACCGCGCCAGACTTAATCCGTGACACGGCTATTCGCGAGATCCAAGCCAAGATCCTCAATGTGCCCACCACGCGACGACACAAATTGTCGAATACCGCCGTCACGCACCAAAACTACGTCCATGTCCAAGTGCGGTTCGACAATGGCGTGATCGGGCACGGAGAAGCGGCTACTTTGGGCGGGCCACGCTGGTCTGAAGAAAGCGTGGAGGCCATCAAGGCAAATATCGACACATACCTCGCGCCAGCTTTGATCGGCACACCAGGATGCCACCTGGAAGCCGCGAACTTGCGTCTGGATGCGGCCGCCAAACGCAACGCCTCCGCCAAATCCGCCCTTAGCGCGGCCCTCATGGATGCGCTAGGACGTACTCTGGATTTGCCTGCCACAGCATTTTTGGGCGGAGCGGTGCGCGACCGGATATCCGTCATTTGGGCTCTGGCCTCCGGTGATGTAATTCAAGAAGTGGAAGAAGCCAAAGCCAAGATCGCCGCGCGCCAGTTCAACCGTTTCAAGATCAAACTCGGTTTTGCTGACATCCACACCGATTTGCGTCGGTTGGATCGCCTGCGCACAGAGCTGCCCGAAGGCACCGAGATCATCGCCGACATCAACCAAGGTTGGTCCGAAGCCGATTGCCGCAAATGGCTGCCCTCTTTGGAAGCCCTCGACATCTCGCTGATCGAACAGCCTTTGGATGCGGGCAACATGGCGGGCATGGCGCGGTTGGCGAAGATATCTCGCATCCCGCTGATGCTCGATGAAGGAGTGTTTACACCGCAAGAAGCCTTCCACGGGGCCGCAACCGGCGCGGGATCTGTCTTGTCGCTCAAGCTCTGCAAACATGGCAGCGCCCAGGCGTTACAACGTGTGGCGGGCATTGCCTTTGCAGGTGGGCAAGAACTCTATGGCGGCTGCCTTTTGGAGAGCAGTCTTGGAGCAGCCGCCCATCTTGCGGTCTTTGCAACACTGCCCTCTTTGACCTGGGGGTGTGAACATTTTGGACCGTTGATCCTGTCGGAAGACACCGTCGAGGCAAGTCTGATCTACGAGGACTTCCACGTCTTGGTGCCACAAGGCCCAGGTCTTGGTGTCACGCCCGACCCAGCGAAGACCGCCCGCTTTGAAAGGAAAAACTGACCCATGCTGGACACATTAGACGTCGCCTCCCGGCTCGATGCGATGCGCGCAAGTCATAACATGCTGCCGCATCTGGCGCGTTTAGGGGCCCTTTTCTCGGAGACGGTGCTCTTGGAGATCGATGATGCGGAATTTTACCTTCACTTTGAAAAAGGACACTTGGCAGAGATCCAATCAGGCCCCAGCCGCAAGACTCCCTGGCGCTTTGCGTTCCGCTCCGATGGCGACGCCCTGGACGCCTTCTGGCAGGTCCATCCCGTGCCTGGGTTTCATGACATCTTTGGCCTGGTGAAGATCGGACGTGGGCGCATCGACGGGGACATTCTCTGCCTAGTCAAGAACTTGCGCTTCTTCAAAGAATTTATGGCCCTCGGTCGCCAGGAGATCAGGGCATGACTGCGACTTTGGAAGCCATCACCGGCCGGTATGTGACCCTAGATGTCGAAGGTACTTCGCAACGGATCTATTTTGAGGAAGCGGGTGATGGCCCAGTGGTCTTGCTCTTTCACACCGCGGGTGCGGACAACCGGCAATGGCGGCATGTCCTCAACGACGATGAACTTACATCTCGCTACCGTTTCATCGCGCCAGACATGCCTTGGCACGGAAAATCCTTGCCTCCCGAGGGCTGGCAAAGAGACGAATACTTGCTCTCAACAGAGACCTATATGGCCACCGTGCTCAGCCTCTGCGACGCGCTCGGTCTCGACCGCCCGATTTATGCAGGTTGTTCGATGGGCGGGCGGATTGCCCTGCAATTGGCCTTGCACCATACCGAGCGCTTCGCAGGATTCATCGCGATAGAAGCCTCAGACTTCCAACCGGCTTGGTATGATATCGACTGGTTCCACCGTCCCGACGCGCCGGGTGGCGAGATGGGGGCCGCCTTGGTCTCCGCCAACATTGCCCCACAGGCCCCGGAGGCGGAGCGCTGGAACACGCAATGGATGTTCATGCAATCGGGTCCCGGCGTCTTCCGGGGCGATCTCAGCTTTTATACCGAAGACGACTCGCTTGTGGGGTGCCTTGGCCAGATCGACACGCAAAAGGCACCGGTCCACATCATGGTCGGCACCTATGATCTCACCTGCACGCCGGAAGACGCCCAACGCACTGCAGACGGCATTCCAGGCGCGACTTTGGACATTATGCCAGAGATCGGCCATTTTCCCATGAGCGAACATCCGACCCGGTTTCGTCCGCACTTTGTGGAGGCGCTGGCACGCATGGGTTAAACGAGGACAGCCATGGAACTCAGAAGACTACGCTATTTTGTGGCCGTGGCCGAAGAATTGCACTTCGGCCGCGCCGCAGAGCGTTTGGATATGGCTCAACCCCCGCTCTCACGCCAAATCGCGCAGTTAGAGAAGGACCTCGACGTAAAACTCTTTGACCGCTCCCGCGCGCAAATCCGCCTGACACCTGCCGGGGATGTGTTGCTGGACCGCACACGCGTGATCCTGGATCAACTCGAGAGCACCTTTCGCGAAGTGACCCGGATTGGGCAAGGCAGCGCGGGACGGCTACGGATCGCCTTTGTAGGGTCCGCTAGCCACGGCGTTTTGCCAACCATCATCAAATCCTATCGCTCGCACTACCCCGATGTGGACCTTGCTTTATCAGCGATGAACAATGCGGATTTGGAACGCGCGCTCGTGCAACGGGAAATCGACATCGCCGTCGCCCGACCATCTTTGAAAGGCGAGGAATTTCGCAGCGTTGAATTGCACCGGGAACCTCTGGTGTTGGCCATGCCGGACAACAGCGCGCTCAACAACGCCGCGAAAATCGCCCTCGGCGATCTTGCAGGTCAGACCTTCATCCTCTACCCGCGCCGGCCCCGTCCAAGCTTTGCCGATCACGTCTTGGGGGTGCTTGCCGAAGAGGGCATTACCCCTGCTGAGACCATTTTCGCCCAAGATTACCAGACCGCAATCAGCCTTGTCTCAGTGGGAGTCGGCCTGTCAGTAGTGCCCGAAAGCGTGTCGACCACCCAACGACCCGGCGTGTTCTATCGTGCGTATCAAGGGTTCAATCCCGGCACAGGCCTCAGTGCCCATGCTAGACGTGACAATACGAAACCACATGTTCTGAATTTCTTTCGGATCGTTGAAACCTATACAAGAAAACCCCACAACCGTTAGCCAGGCGCAGGATTGCAATCATCGCATTGGAAGTAGCGGCAAGCAAACCACGCTCATGACGAATGTTGTTGCGCACGCAAAAGAAAGTCGGAAGAACTTGGCCCTATGGTGACTAAAGCAGACACGCGCCCCGCTCTTTTGATGATTGCCGGGTTTGGGGATGACGGCAGCATGTTTTCTGCATTGCACGGAACACCGTTGGGCGCGGCCTATCGACTTATCGCGTTAGACCTTCCCGGATTTGGCGCACCGCCCCTAGAGGGTCCGACAACGCTGGCTTCACTTGCTGATGTCGTCGCTGAAAAGTCCGCTGAAACAAAGGCGGAAACAGTCATCGCGCATTCCGTGGCCTCAATCATTGCTTCTCTGGCTGCCACAAAGCCTGACAGCCCATTGAACAGAATTCTTTCTCTTGAAGGCAATCTGACGCCCGAGGACGCCTATTTCTCGGGCACCGCAGCCAACTATGACGACCCATCCAGTTTTCGGGCCGCGTTCTTATCCCGGCTCGCTGAGAGCGCCGACGAGTCGCACATTCTATCTAGGTATCGCGATGTGGTCACTCGGGCTAATCCTTTGGCTTTATGGCAACTGGGTCAGGATGCCCGCAGGTTTTCAAAGCTCCACGTCCCCGGGCAGATTTTGATCGCTTCTGCGCATGTAACCTATCTCTACAATCCAGAGAATTGCCCGAGGGCAAGCCTTGATTGGCTGCAGAACCATCCAATCGATCGGATCATCCTCGAAGGTGCCTCGCATTGGCCCAGCGTCGACCGACCTGAGGCTCTTTCGGATGCAATTTTGTCGGCGCTACGACCAAAAACGACCAAAAGAAAGCCCCGCTAAGCCGAGGCCGCGCGGGGCAGTCAGGGAGGTATCCGGGTTTAGGCGATGGTTCGCACTTCGGCCGTGAGCGGCACTTCGGGTGCAAGGCTGTTTTCAACAATATCGAGCACGGGCTTGCCGTTCTCGACGCGCCACTGCCCGCCGACCAGCGGAGTTTTGGCGATGTTGGGTACTGGACCTGCGCCAAAATCGATAGGGCCAACGACCGAGTTGTACGAGGTCGCGCGAACGGCAGACGCGATGCTGTCCGGATCGGTTGGGTCTTCGGTGCGCTT
The DNA here is from genome assembly GCF_013110855.1 of Ruegeria sp. HKCCD4884. Classification (NCBI taxonomy): domain Bacteria; kingdom Pseudomonadati; phylum Pseudomonadota; class Alphaproteobacteria; order Rhodobacterales; family Roseobacteraceae; genus Ruegeria; species Ruegeria sp. HKCCD4884. The sequence continues at coordinate 1,931 of NZ_WVRJ01000006.1, read as the reverse complement.
CAATGCATCGATTGCGACCTCAAACAGCGAGTGCTTGAATCCAAGCGGCATGGTCCAAGGCCGCCCTGTTTCGGCCTCATAGTCGACAGCAAGCTCGGCCGAACTTTGTCCGGTAAAGCCTGAAGCAAAGGGGTGATGTGGCGACCACCATACTTCGACCGAAAGCCCTTCGGCCCGGTCCCCAAGCGCGCCCATGGCTTGCGGGAATTCAGAGGCTTTGGCGACGTTCACGACCTTTGGATTAAAGCCTTGTTGCGCAGCCTGTGTCCAGAAGGTGGTAAAATCTGGCGGGATCACCACGCCTGTTACAATTTCAACACCCGCAGCCTTGAATGCCGATATCTGCGCTGAAAAGTCGTCGGTCATCGACTGGAAACGGCCTGTATCGACAAGCTCATAACCCTTTTCAGCCATCACAGGCGGGAAGCCCAGTTTTGGATCGCCCCACGCGTTGCCGTCTGGATCATTAGGCCACAGCGCGCCGACAACCTTGTTCGTAGGTACCGCATCCCAGATGCCGGTGAAGACGCCAATGATGTCCTCAAGCCCCCAGAAAAAGTGGAACGTATAGTCAAAGCCCACCGATGGGTCGCCTTGCCGCCCAAAGAAATGCGGCTGCCACGGCGTATCATTAGTGATACACGGCACGCCGTTCAGCTCTGCTTGATCGGCGACAGGGTTCGTGGTGTCCGGGGTCGAGGTCGCTGTGATGATGTCGACCTCGTCCTCAAAAATCAGTTCCTGGGCCACCGATGAGGCTCTGTTCGAACTCGATTGGCTATCTTTTACGATGAACTCAACCGGGTGCTTGGCCCCGTTGATCATCAGCCCGCCTTCTAGCTCTTTGCGGAATTGGCCAAGCACAAAATTATCAGGCTCGGCAAAGATCGCCAAAGGTCCGGTTTGCGGCGTGACAAATCCAATCTTTATTGGGCGACCTGAGGCCAAAGCGGGTGTTGCAAGGCCGCTAACCAGTGCCGAGGCCCCTATCCCTTGCAGAACCCCGCGGCGCGTGGGCCGAAATAGTCGATTGGTCATGTTGTCCTCCCATTTTCTTGAGAAGACTATCTGCTGAGTACCGATGAAGACGATATCGCGCGAAGTATGGTGCGATACCGATTGCTTGCCGAGGTTAGTCATTAGAAAACGAACAATTGGGCTTTCCCCAAAGAATTTGAATGTCTCGTCGGAAATATCTCACGTGGCCAAGTCTGCGAGATGATCGTCACCAGTATCGATTTCACTCAACTACAAGTCTGAGCAATATAGGCCTTCCACCCTTCCACAAATCCCGTCGCAATGCTGAGCTTCGCATTGCGGGCTGAGTGTATCGCAAAAACGCCGCGTTCTCCGGCACTCCACTCGGGGAAGACGTTGAAAATCTGTCCCTCTGCCAGTGCATCGGCGATGACAAAATCCGGGAAAATCGCAAACCCGACGCCCTGATCCACCAGAGCCCGCACCAATTGCCCGCTGTTCACCACCATATTGTACCTTGGGGTCACTGTAATGTTTCCACGGCCGTTTGCCTCGGAAAGAGTCAATGTCTGACCCATTGTCGGCGTCTTGATCCAACACATCTGTGCAAGGTCCTCCGGAGTTGATATCTCCCGCCTATCGTCTGGTCCAGCACAGATAATCCCGGCGGTCGGAAACAACAGATCCGCTCCTTTGATTAGCGCACTCAAACCCGCAATGCGAACGATCAAGTCATACTGCTCATCAATCGCATCGCGGAGGTCATCGGACAGATCTATTTCAATTGCGACGCCGGGATTCTCTTCCCTATATTGCCTCAGAAATCCTGCGAACTTTTGGGACGCTAAAATCGTCGGCGCTGAAATTCGTAAGCGCCCCATTGGACCAGATTGCCGCTCTAGGGTCAGGACCCATTGATTTCCGCTTGGGTGCGTGATTCACGGTTCGAAAAT